>NZ_JCATID010000025.1:0-76747 GCF_059693745.1 Sphingobium sp. WR1
CACTCCCCCCGGCATGTAACACGATGGCCTGGTTTTACGCCGCCGAATGGCCGACTTTTGCTCCGCCGTTGACACGTTCGCTGCATTCCCGCCTATCGTGACCAGGGCGGTCGTCCTGTCGCTCGCTGCGCTGCTCGCGGGCGCGATATAGGGGGATGGCTGGTGGAGAATGGCTGGGCGCTTGACTATCCGCGCTACAGCAGCGGCGCCTACCACACCGCCGAACAGGGCGCCCATCGCCGCCGGGCCGGCGTCTGGGCCGGGACTGTCACGCCGCCATGGGAGTGGCGCGGCTCGCGCGAGGTTGCGCGGCGCGAGGCCCCATCACCGCCGCCCAATCCCCGTTGCGCGCTCAAGGGCAACATCAGTGCGGACGGGAGCCGGATCGTTCACGCGCCCGGCCAACGCGACTATGCCGCCGTCAGGATCGACACCGCGCGGGGCGAACGCTGGTTCTGTTCGCTTGCGGAGGCCCGTCGTGCCGGTTGGCGTCCAGCAGCGCGCTGATCGATCCACGGGCGCGGCCAGATAAGAAGGCCCGGCGGATCGCTCCGCCGAGCCTGCTGCGTTCCGACCAGAGCCATCACAGTGTCCCGTTACGTTGGACGCGCACCGCAACATCCCCGCCGTTCGTGAACGGGCAGTTCGGTCCCAGTGCTGGGTCTGGCATCCCGCGTCATAGCGTTTTCTCCCTGCTGCCAGGTCCAAGTTCGTGGAAAAGGCGTCCGCACCACCCTCACGCCCGTTGCGTTGTCTGCCCCGTCGCGGCTGCCGCTGCGTGATGGCGTATGGCGGCGATGAAGCAGCGGCCCCAGTTGCGAAGATATGTGCCGAAAGGTCTGGGCGGTCGGGTGCGCGAGGTCGGAGCGGGTTAGTCTCTTCGATTGAGGCGTCCTTTCGGCTTGGCGCCACTGTGCGAGAGCTGCCTTCGTTCGCGGTCATCACCGTCATGCGTCGATCGAGGGTTCGTTCCCTCCGACTGGCGAATCCCTAAGTCCGTTCCATTTCCGCCAGCAACCCCGGCGGCGCCGGACCGAGTTGCCGCTGCGCGGCTGCCCGCACCACTCCGGGCCTATGGGGTCAGGCCGCCGCCTGAGGGCGGCGATGCAGACGGCTCTGGACGGCCTTCACCCGGGCTTCGTCGGAGGGACGGTCCCTCGGACTCGAAGCAACGGAGATACATCATGCAGAACATCGTCATCCTCGCCGGCAACATCGGCGCTGAGCCGGAAAGCCGCAGCACCCAGGGCGGAACTAACATCACCAGCTTTCGCCTCGCGACCTCGCGTCCCCGCTACGCGGACGGCAAGGCGCTTCGCGACGACCAGGGCCGCCGCCTCCAGGACACCGAATGGCACCGCATCACCGCATTCAACGGCCTCGGCAAGACGGTTCAGGCCCATTGCACCACGGGCATGAAGGTTCTGGTTCGCGGCCGCATCCACTACACGGAATGGAACGATCAGCAGGGGGTGAAACGCTACGGCTGCGAGATCATTGCCGAGACGATCGACTTCCTCAGTCGGGGCAGGCCCGCCCAGGACAATGGCGGCGACGCCGGCAGCGGCAGCTATGACACGGACGATGACATCCCGTTCTGATCAGAACGCAGCAGGCCCGGCGGAGCGATCCGCCGGGCCTTTTTTCGTGCCGACGCCCGTGGGGTTTGGGCCGCGACGCTGACACCGCCATCACATGCTTCCAGAGGCTCCGGGGTCAGCGCGAGATCCGAGGTGATCGCGAATGGAGCGCTCTGTTCAACCTCGCGGCCGAGACCGTAGAAATGGACGGAAGATCCGAGGCAGAGCGACGATTATCGGGACGGACATCACGCTCGCTTCGCCGCCGGCGCCATCCCCGCTCTCATTTGGCTCTTTCCTTGGTCCGGCCCAAGGCCTGACGCCATCAACCCGTAAAGGGTCCGCTACGCTTCGCGTGCGGCCTTCAGGCTGCGCCTGCGCGGTGATTGCGGCCATGCGCCCGACACTTCGGGAGCCTGTCGAGCGGGGATGGCCCCCGCGACGAAAGACAGGAGCCCAAAAATGTCCACGTCGCTCAAAACCGTATCAGCCTATGCCTGGAGCCTCGCCCGCAGCCTCATGGTCAATATCATCGTGTTCCGCACCGAAGCCGGTCTTTTCAGCGCGATGCCGGCCAGCGAATGGGACGGCGACTCGGCTAGCATCGTTCGCGAGTTTGATCCCTTCGCCTGGTGAGGCGAATGCGGGGCCGCTGGTCGGCCCCGCTTTCCTGAAACCCTGAAGCGCGCTTTCGCGTAGATACGCAGATACGTATTTACGATTCCCTAGTATATTGGGTGGCCATGGGCTAGGCAGAGCGGCGACGTCCCCCGCATGAGCCTGCGGGAGATCGTCGCCACGAATTTGCGTCAAATGCGTCATGCCAAGAGCCTGTCGCAGGAGGAGCTTGCCGATCGTGCAGGTGTCAACCGCAACTATATCGGAATGCTGGAGCGTGAAGAACACGCCGCGACGGTCGATATGCTCGAACGCATCGCCGCGATACTCGAAGTCGATCCCATCGAATTCTTCCGCAAGGCAGATTGATCTTCCAGCGGTATTGTCGTCGGGCCAGGTGGGACGGGCACCATCTCGTTTCCGAGTTCGCGCCCCCGACGCGATGAGTGCGCTGAGACGCGGCGGCTTTCTCCATTATCCCCTGGACAGGATAATCTCACCCCGACGACCGAAGAACTGGCGCTCTGGGCGCCGAGCGGGCCGCTGAAAATGGCGATCCCCGATTTCGATGACCGCCCGCCGCAATCCTCGCGCGTGACCCGCTACGACGAACGCCATTTCGTCACCTATCTGCGAATGCTCGAAGCGGACGAGGAAGGCGCGCATTGGCTTGAAATCGTCCGCATAATCTTCGATCTCGACCCTGTTCGCGAGCCGCAGCGGGCATGGGGCGTCTATGAAAGCCATCTCGCCAGGGCCAGGTGGATGACCGAGATCGGCTACCTCGATCTCCTGCAGGGAAGGCCTCGATAAACCGAGCTGTTTGAAGGTTCGAAGTTATTCGAATCCCAGGTCAACTCCATCGCGCACCCGGCCCTTCCAGCGGACATCAGCGCGGGCAAGCTCTTCGACTGTCCTGAGATAGGGGCAACAGGGAGAGGTGCGATGCCAACTGCCAGCGATTGGCGGTCGCAAGCGATTGCCGCGGAAACCGCCGATCTCGATTATGCCGATTTCGCGCAGGAATTCCTGCGGCACAACAAGGAATACCGGCGGCAATACGCTCGATATGCCGCGCGCAGGAACGGCGCTTCATCAAAGGAGACCCTCAGCACGGGCTTTGCCCGGCGCTGGGGGTTGGTGTTTTCCGATCGATCCCGATGTTTCCGCCGCAGTGTCTCCTGCGCTCTGGCGGCCTGAGGTCGCCCCCGGGACCGTTGCCCTGGCGCCTCCGCCGCGTGGCCTGGAGATCAGGGGACGGTTTGCACCAGAACGATTGGGCCTGATCCTCGCCGATCATAGTGATGAGCGCGGTCGGCATCTCGTCATCGACGACCCTGGCGGTCGCTTGCGACTGTGGCTCGCTGAACCGAATCTGGAAGTCGAGCCGGCCATAGTTCTCACCCCCGACCGCGACTATACTTTGCGGCGTTCGGTCGCTGATCGTCTGGCCCTCCGACTGCAGGGCGTCGCAGGCGGGCGCGTACCCACAGCTTTCCGGCCGACAGACTTCCAGCGCATGAGACTGACATTTCTTCTGCATCTGCTGGGCCTCCTCGCGACGGGCCTCAGCACCCGCGAACTGGCCGATGCCGCCGTCTATCCTGAGCTTGGCCTACATGGTTCGGACTGGCGCGCGGCCAATGAACGCCGACAGGTTCAGCGCCTTCGCGACGAGGCGCTCCGGCTCAGCGAGAGCGGATATCTGGATCTCCTGCGCGGGCGCTGATCGACCAGGGCCAGTGCGACATTTTCCTTGGCCTGATTTTCCCCTCTCTCCCGGCGCAAGCAGATTACGCCAGCCTTGTCTCCGCCACTACGCGCTCGCCCCACGCGGCCTGCGCTTCGACGGAGACCGACAATGCAGCCCAATCCCCCAGATGATGCGCCACGCTTTCTGAGAACCCCCGATGCCGCGAAGCGTCTAGGCCTCTCGCCGCGCACGCTGGAGAAACATCGCTGCTTCGGCACCGGCCCCATCTACCACAAGCTCGGTGGCCGCATCGTCTACACGGTCGCCGACATCGACGACTGGGCAGCGGCCGGGATGCGCCGGTCAACGTCCGATCCGGGACCGGGCATCGCCACCACGAGACGGCCTGCGAATGCCGGGCGTGGACGGTAATCCGTGACAGCCAAAGGCTTCACTTCCCGGCAGCTTGACCTGTTCCGTCCGATCGCCGGAGATATCGCCCCGCGTGACGCCCAGGATCTGATGAGCTGGCCCTTCTTCTCGCTCGCCAAGAGCAAGCGGGTCGCACCGATCCTGTTCCGCATGGGCGATGTCTCGATCCATGTCGAAGCGACACCCGAACATGGGATGGCGACCATCTGGGACGCCGATATCCTGATCTGGGCGGCAAGCCAGATTGTCGAGGCGCATGATGCGGGGCTGCCGACCTCCCGCCTCATCGCCGCGACGCCCTATGACATCCTGACCTTCACCCGGCGCGGCACCGGCAAGGCGAGCTATGAGCGGCTGCGCGCCGGGCTCGACCGGCTTCAGTCGACCACGATCGCTACCAGCATCCGTCAAACCACCCAGCGCAGGCGCCATCGCTTCTCCTGGATCAATGAGTGGCGTGAGCGTCTCGATGGCCAGGGTCGCGCGCTCGGCATCGAGATGATCGTCCCCGACTGGTTCTATGCCGGGGTGCTGGATCACGCGCTCGTCCTCACCATCGACCGAGCCTATTTCAACCTGACCGGCGGCCTGGAACGCTGGCTCTATCGTATCTGCCGCAAGCATGGCGGGCGTCAGGAACATGGGTGGAGCTTCGACGTCGCCCACCTTCACCTGAAGTCGGGCGTCCTCTCGCCGCTCAAGCGCTTCAGCTTCGAGCTGCGAGATATCGTCCGCCGCCAGCCGCTGCCCGGATACCGGCTGACACTCACCTTCGAACTCGGCCGTCAGCGGCTGAACTTCGCTCCGCTCCCCATCGATCCGCTCGACGCCGCCATGCGGCGAATGGGCTACCCGCCTGTGGATAAGTTGCCATGAGACACGGACTATCAGGAACCGCGACTATCGGACGA
Source organism: Sphingobium sp. WR1 (assembly GCF_059693745.1). Lineage (NCBI taxonomy): Bacteria > Pseudomonadati > Pseudomonadota > Alphaproteobacteria > Sphingomonadales > Sphingobiaceae > Sphingobium > Sphingobium sp. WR1. Next base: position 5,235 of record NZ_JCATID010000025.1, read on the forward strand.
TCGGGAACCCGATCCTCGGACTATCAGGAACCGAAACCGGGCTTAACACCTTGGAATCGTTTTCCGATTCTGCCCCTTAACATTGCTAACTCTGAATCCTACGGATTCATACTAACGAACTGCGCGCCAGTGGACGAAACGCGATGATCGTCGCGCTGCTCAATCAGAAGGGCGGCGTCGGCAAGACGACGCTGGCGCTCCATCTGGCTGGCCAGTGGGCTGTGACAGGCAAGCGTGTCCTGCTGATCGATGCCGATCCGCAGGGCTCTGCGCTCGACTGGGCGCAGGAGCGTGCATCGCAAGGCTTGCCACGGCTGTTCAGCGTGGTCGGTCTCGCACGCGACACGCTGCATCACGAGGCGCCGGAACTGGCCCGTGGTGTCGACCATGTGGTGATCGACGGACCGCCGCGCGTCGCAGGGCTGCTTCGCTCGGCTCTGCTGGCCGCCGATCTCGTTCTCATGCCGGTACAGCCATCCCCCCTCGATGGCTGGGCGTCAGCCGAGATGCTGGCCTTGCTCGATCAGGCACGCATCTTCAAACCCGCGATCGCGGCGCGGTTCATTCTGAACCGCTATCCCGCGCGCACGCTGATCGGGCGGGCCACTGCCGACAGTCTCGAAGCCCATGATCCGCCTCTGCTGTCGGCCCATGTCGGCCAGCGGGTGATCTTCGCCGATGCGCTGCGAGCCGGGCGCCTCGCGTCCGAAATGGACGCGGACAGCATCGCTACGCGCGAAATCTCCGCATTGGCGCAGCAGGTCGAGAACCTGCTGTCATGAGCGGTCCGGTCAAACCGCCCAGGCGTTTCGTCGCCCGGCCACGCGGCGTCGAAGCCTGGGTGTCCGCCGGCGAAGGGGAACGGACAACGTCGCCGTCACGCAGCGCGAACACCGCGCGCCTCACCATCGACGTGACGCCGGAACTGCGGAAACGGCTCAAGCTTGCCGCGCTCCAGCGCGGGCTGACGCTGGCCGATCTGGTGCGGGCCATGCTGGCCGAAGCCTTCCCGGCGGAAGACCAGGAGCGCGCGCCATGATCGCTGTCCGCGATGATCGCACCCGCGTCGAGCTGCTGTGGATCGAAAAGAAGATCGAGCACTGGATACGCTTCGGCCGCCCTGTCGAGGATCAGATACTCGACCGGCGCCGGCGCCGCCTGGGCTTCGCTCCCGACAGCATATTCGCTTTCGTGCGCTGGGCGTCGAACGACTACGGCACCGTCGTTTCTCGCATCGACATCCTGCGCGCGGTCCTGCCGGGCGAGCCCTATCAGACCGTGCCTGGTGTCGATCCGGGCGGTGACATTCTGCTGCGGGCTTCCGGCTGGCCCAAGGTTCAGCGTGTGTTCGAAGCGATCGACGCGGTGGACGCCCTCGAAATCGATCCCGCCGACGTCGCCCCGGACCATTGGCGCCACGTCCACAATCGCCTCGCCGCCCGCGAAACGCCGCGTCCCTACACGCTGGAGCGCCATCGCGCCTGGCTCGCCCGCAAAGGCTCCTTGCAATGACCTATCCCTGGAAAACGCTCGCGGCGGCCGTCGCCGCGGTCAATCTCATCGCGATCTCCATGTGGATCGATCCGCCGCCGCGACTGATCTGGAACGCCAGTCCGAGCGTTCCGATCGGCTTCTACCGCGTGCGCGTCGGCGACCCCGTATCGCGCGGCGATCTTGCTGTCGTCGCGCCGCCACCGGCCATTGCCTTGTTCCTCGACAAGGGCGGATATCTGCCGCTCGGTCTGCCGCTCATCAAGCGCGTCGCGGCTCTTCCCAGACAGACGGTTTGCCGAACCGGCGACACGATCAGCATCGACGGTGATGCAGTTGCCGTGGCGCAAAGAACGGATCGATTGGGGCGTGAATTGCCGGTCTGGACGGGATGCCGGACGCTCGCAGCCGACCAGCTTTTTTTCCTCAATGCCGATCGCGAGGACAGCCTCGACGGCCGCTATTTCGGACCACTTCCCGCAGCAACCGTGATCGGGCGGGCGACGCCCATGTGAGCGTTCGCCGTGCCGCGAAATTCATTCCACCCCGCCAAGCAAAGGAGACTGGCAATGCAACCCAATATCTTCAAACCCACCGATGAGGGCTATAAGGGCCGCATCCGGTTGTTCGGCATCGACGAGATTGTCACGCTTGTTCCCGCCGAACCGAGCGATGCAGACAAGGCGCCGGATTTCCGCGTGCTGCTCGACGACGGACATGGCCCGAGAGTTGGCGCCGCGTGGAAGGATGTCGGCGAACGCGCTGGCGACTATGTCTCGCTGGAGATCGAAAGCCCGCTGTTCGCGGGCCAGACTCTGCGCGCGCATCTCTTCCGCACCGACGACGAGGGCTCGGCGTTCCGCCTGTCGGTAAGCCGTCACCGTGTCCGCGAAGACCGGAGCTGATCCGGTGCGCCCGAGCTGCTGCAAATCGCGCCGCCGGGCGCTGTCGCTGGCGCTGCTCGCATGTCTTGCGAGCGCGCCGGCGATGGCCATAGCGGGCGGCGAAACCACCGCGGCGCGGTCGCCATCCGCGGTAACGCCGATCGCCACCCATGTGGCCGAGGCAGCCCGCCGCTTCGGCATCCCGGAGCGCTGGATACGGGCGGTCATGCGCGTCGAAAGCGCCGGCGATGTGACCGCGATCTCGCACGCTGGAGCCATGGGTCTGATGCAAATCATGCCCGGGACCTGGGCGGAGCTTCGCACGCGCTATCGCCTCGGCCGCGATCCCTACGAGCCCCGCGACAACATCATCGCGGGCACGGCTTATCTTCGTGAGTTGTATGATCGTTACGGCAATTCGACGGCAATGCTGGCAGCCTATAACGCCGGCCCAGGACGCTATGATGAGCATCTGGCGACGGGCCGGGCGCTACCGCGGGAGACGCGCGCCTATCTCGCCATGCTCGCGCCGATGGTCGGCGGACCGCCCGCTCGCGCGCTCGCGAGCGCGCCCGCCGATGCGCTGGCCTGGACCCACGCGCCGCTCTTTTCGCGTCCGGTCCGCGTCCAGTCCACTACCGTGTCGACGTCATCCGGTTCGCCACCGGACGATGGTGAAGACGCACCAGATCCCGCGCCTCGCCAGCTCGAGGACAGCCTCTTCGTCCCTCTTTCCGGTCTGCACCCGTCATGACGGGCCCGCTCGCAGGCAGGCGTACTCAGGGGAGCAATGACGTCCTCTATCGAATAAGCGGCTGGGAACGCAGGAAGAACAGGGAGGCACGGCAAGATAAAAGGACCGCCAGCAGGCTCGGTCCATGTGGTTGGTTGGGCGGGCTTTTCTCGTATGGCTCCCGTTTCGGCCTGCCAGCTCGCTTTCCCGAAATCATCGACATTTCAGTAATTCCGCGTCTGGCACGCTATCGCGGCACCGGATTCCTCGCCCGATGAGCGGAGGCGACGATGAGTTTGAGGTCAGGCCGGGAAGTCCACGCGACGGCGGGGTAAAGGGGCGGCAGGCAAAGTCCTTTGTCGGACAGGTCATTCGCGCCGCCAACAAGGGCGGGCGTGGTGTTCGCACTCATGGCAATAACCGCAGAGGCGCCGTCGCGTCGCGCTTTGGGCGAGGCAGGGTAACGGTCGCACGACGTACCCGTCAGGCGACCGATCGGCGCGTCGTCGTCAAGATGCGCATCGTCCGGCACCAGGGCGTCAAATATCGGGCAGCGCCCATTGCCCGGCACGCCAGCTATCTCGAACGGGAAGGTGTTACCCGTGACGGGACAGCTGGTCGGCTTTTCGACGCTGTTGGGGATCAGGCAGATGGGAACGCCTTCGCAGAACGCTGCGAGGACGATCGCCACCATTTTCGTATCATAATCTCGCCGGAGGATGCGAGAGAGATGGAGGACCTGCGCGCCTTTACCCGCGAGATGATGGCGGACGCGCAACGCGATCTCGGCACCTCGCTCGATTGGGTGGGGGTCGATCATTGGAACACCGATGATCCCCATATTCATGTGCTGGTTCGCGGCCGCGTAGATGATGGGCGCGACCTTGTGCTGAGCCGAGATTATATCCGCGAGGGCTTCCGAAGTCGCGCCGAGGATCGCGTGACCCTCGAATTGGGACCGCGCACCCAGCGTGAGATTCAGGCCGGACTCGCCCGCGAGGTACAGGCTGATCGCTGGACCAGCCTTGATCGCACGTTGAGGGATATCGCCGATCGCCATGGCGGCATTGTCGATCTGCGCCCGGACCCCACCGGGCATTCATCTGAGAATCGACATCTCCTTGTTGGCCGCGCGCAGAAGCTGGAGGCCATGGGTCTGGTCGATCCGCTCGGTCCCGCAGCCTGGACCATAAAGCCCGGATTGGAAGATACGCTCCGCTATCTCGGCGTTCGCGGCGATATCATCAAGACGATGCACAAGGCGATGGCCAGAGAAACGCCGAATCCGGACGTGTCGCGCTTTGCAATTCATCATGGCCCGCCGGTCGATGCCGTCGTGGGGCGTCTCGTCGATCGCGGGTTGTACGACGAACTCAAAGGCAGCGCCTATGCCGTTGTCGATGGCGTTGACGGTCGCACCCATCATCTTCGGTTCGAAGATATTGATATGACTGGAGACGGGAAGTCCGGCGCCATTGTCGAGCTACGCTCGTGGGAAGATGGCAGGGGGCAGCAACGCCACTCGCTCGCGACCCGATCGGACCTTTCGCTTGGCGAACAGATCACGTCCGATGGCGCGACCTGGCTCGATCGCAATCTCATCGCAAGCGAGCAGCCTGTTTTGGGTGGCGGGTTCGGCGCGGAAGTCGCCGCTGCCATGGAGTCGCGCACCGACCATCTGGTCAATGAGGGGTTGGCGCAGCGGCGGGGTAGCCGCGTCATATTCGCTCGCGCGCTAATCCAGACGCTCAAGGACCGGGAGATGTTGCACGTCAAAACCGACCTCGTGGACCGCACCGGGCTCGCGCCGCTGCCATCGAAACCCGGAGACCATGTCGCGGGCGTCTATCGGCAGCGAGTGACGCTTGCCTCAGGCCGGTTCGCGATGATCGACAATGGGCTGGGATTCCAACTCGTCCCTTGGCGGCCGGCACTCGAACAGCATCTTGGGCAGCATGTCTCTGGCACGATGACCCCAGGTGGCGGAGTGGACTGGTCGTTTGGGCGGCAGCGCGGATTGGGCTTGTGACCACACGACCAGTTTCGCCGACATAGCCGCCATTCCGAGGTTAAAACCCGATCCTTGAAGACGGCCGTACTTTCACCTCTCGTGGGCGACCTAAATGGCCGTTTGCGGACAGACCTCCTTCGTATGCGCACTTCACCAACGGTGCGAGCAAAGTCCGCTTCGAGGACGATGGCGCGAGCCGCTACTGGGCCCAAATTACCTTGAACTCGGCGCCAAGCCCATTGCAGCTACGCCAGGCGCTGGCGAGCAGCGTGTTCAGCTGATCGAGGCGCAGCCGGTTTACGCCAGTCTTGGCGGTATCGGCATTCGCCCGTGCGGCTTCCGTAACATGCGGCTGCACCACGACGACGCGCCGGACATAGTCGTCGCCGAGATTTTCGATCGCTTCCACGAGCGCATCTTTCGCGATAGGTTCGCCGTCCTTCCACCAATAGTTCGTTGCGCGCACCGCTTGCGAGAGGCCTTTGGCAAGCGCCTGTTTGTCGAGCCACTGGAGGTTCTTTATCGCCTGACCAGTAACGACCTCGTAGGCCGCGACAGAGAGTTTACGGCCGGTCGTGTCGCTCTTTGCCCCCTTCACATGGATGAGCGACAGAATTGGTTTTGCGCCGCTGACATCGAGATGGATGAAATCCGCCTTTTCATTCGCGCCATCGTCGCAGGCGAGCCATCCCTTGTGCGTATTCTGGACCCAGCAGAATAGGCTCTTTCCCTCGCCGATCTTGGTGAGATCATGCGGTTTTTCTTGTTTTACGGCATAGCCGCTGAAGTCCACTGCTTCGAAATGCGAGAAGGTAATCCGGGGCATTCTTAGGGCATAGACCTGCCGGTCGGACACACTGTGCCCGCTGTCATAGCGGATGTTTACGCCGACGCCGCGCCCGAGCAGCGTTTTGATGCGGTTGAAGGCGTCATCGTCGACACCGGCCGGCTTCGGATCGGAAACCTTGAACTTCACCTTGCCGTCGCGCGTGACGCTGACCTCGAGGCTCAGCGTCCCAATGACGCTGCCGTTGATCTCGACGCTTACGGACAGATTCGAACCATCAGCGGCTTCGACGACAAGGCTGGAGGCGATCACCAGCGCGGCATCGGCATTGACCGTATCCGCATCCTCGTCGCCATCGTCGAGCATGTCGGGCGGCAGGATCGACAGATCATATCCGCCTTTGACCTGTGCAGGGTCGAGCGCCTGCACCGGGGTTGCGAGAAAGCGGAATGGCTCGGCGGTTCCTTGCTTCGCGGCCGCGACAGCATTGATGAGCAGCGCCGCCGAAGCGGCAAACCCTTCGATCGAATTTGCCTTGCCGAGCCAGACCCGCGAGGCCTTGGGCGACACGCCCACGGTGACCTCCAGCGCGGCATTGCGCGAACGCGCGGCCGACCAGTAGAAGCTCTGGTCATCAAAGGGGTCGAGCGAATAGTCCAGATCCTGTCCGGCAAGGATCTTGGCATCGGCCTTCGTGGCACTTCTCCGGTGAACGCCCGACAGCCACAGGGTCCGCGCCTGGCCATTCTCCAGAAATGCCGCGGCCATGGTTGAACGGGATATCGGCGAGAGCCAGGTCAGGGGTGCGTCCGCATCGACGTCCCCGATCAGTGCTGCGCGCAGCGGCCCTTTGATCTTGGAGTCGCTGATATGGAGCGCCAGATGGCCCTTGCGCACAAGTGCGATGACGAGATGGTGCTGGACATCGACGAACTCCGCGGAGCCAGTCCAGGCAGGCTTGAGCGTGCGCTTGTACCACATCGCCTGCAAGCGGACACTCGCGTGCTGAAGCTCGGGCAATCGCGTGAAATCCGACGTGGCCGGTTGCTCCTCGGCCGCGCAGATCGCCTCGATATCGGCGAGACAGCGTTCGAGCTGGTCGGCGACAGGAACTCCCGCTGCCTTGGCGAGCGTAAGGGAAATGAATGGAGTGAGGGCAGCGTGAAAGCCGGCGGCACCGCCGTCTCCCTGCCCTCCATCGATTGCGTCAGCCATTTCCTACTCTCCTGCCAGGCGTGAATGCGTATCCAACCAAGACTGCTTCCACCGCGCGAGCGGAGATGATCTGCTGCACGCCCTCGGACCCCGTCATGCCTGGCGGCGAAACCCTGACGCCGTGCAGACCCCGGCCGATCGAGGCGTAGGCGCGGATCATGGTTCCACCTCATAGTCGGCCGGAATATTGGGTGCCCATTGGCCGAGCTGCTCCTTTCGCTCGGCAACCGAGCCATGGAGTCGAGCACCGTTCGGAAGACGCCGTCGCTCGAAGAGGGGGAGACTGATGCCGAACAGCGACGGGCGCGACGAGCCTGCGGGCTTTCGGCGCGGCACGAATTCGAGGATCGACCAGGCAAAGGTCATGGTCTCGTGAGCGCTGCCGAGCGCGTTCGGTGCGACATATTTGGCTCCCTCTTTGTTGCCCATCACGATCGCGTTGACGCTCTGCTGGCGGATGCGCAGGTCGCAGAGTTTCGCGCGTCCGATCATCCACAGAAGCGGCACCTTGCACAGGGCGCTGTCGGCCTCCGGATAACCGCCGCCGACGTCGCCATGGCCGCCGGCGAACCAGACCTCGCTCACGTCCTGAGGCTGGGCCGCGGCATTGTTGAAGGGGTTGCCCCAATATTCCTGATCGCCTGGCCAGAGCTGTGGGCGGAACATCGTTCGCTTTTCATCGATCGCGACAGCATGGGATACCGATTGAACGCTGGTATTGCGGCTAGAGAACGCGTGCGACTTGAGGCGCAGGCCCTTTCGTCCGCTCTCGATCACCGATCCGACGGTGTCGAACAAGCCGAGCATTCGGATCGGCGGCCGGTCGGGATCGAGAATGCGTTCGTAGAGGCGGACCTCGGCAAAAGCCTCCTGCTTCTCATCCTCCCCGATCGACTTGTAAGCTCGATACACATAGTCAAGCAGATTGAGATTGCGCGGCTCGATCAAGCCGACAGCATGGATGAACCCGGCCAGCACGCGCGCGGAATACGCGCCGCGGCTGAACCCGAAGATGAAGATCTGATCGCGTTCGACCGGATCTTCGCCCTTGCGCTTGCCGTTGTCGTAATTCTCGACGAGGAAGCGATAGGCCTCTTTCACGTTCTGATCGAGCCCCCAGCCCGTCGCGAGACCCCAGACCTCATGCGCCTTGCGCCAGAAGCGCGACCAGGCCCCTTCCGCGCCGAACGTTCCAACGCCCGGATCATAATAGACAAGCTGCTCGGCGTCCTTCGCCAGAACGCCATACAGGCGCAGAATGTTGGTACGGTCGCGCTTGATCTCGTTCGATGTGCCGTCCAGCAGGATGACGATGTTCTTCGGCATGCCCGTGCCCCCCTATTGCCGCACTAGTCAGGGACGACTGCGCTGGCGAGCGCACACCGCGTTCCCTGGATCCCAAAATCTGGTCTGGACCGGCCACACGTCCGTTGCGCGCGCCTCGATCAGACGCGGCCCTCCGTCCCCTCGCCAGTTGTCCACCGCATTGCAGGCGCGACCGAAATCCCGACCCCGCGATACTAATGTAAAGACGGTACGCGACATAGGCCACTTGGCGGAAGCATTGCAGGGCCGGGTATCATCCGTCTGGTTCGACCGCCCGCGCCTCACCTCGTCGTCGTTGTCCCATCCGTTGATCCAGACCACGAAATCCGTTCGCAGGCTGGGTACGGGATCGCCTGTCGCAGGCGGTTCCTCGCCACTTGCGAATTCGGCAGTCCGGATTCGCCACCGTCGATCATCATCTACATTCCTCGGTAGGACTCATGCTACGTCGGCGGCAGCGCGGATGGGAGGCAGCGAGATCGACGGGCGATAGGAACCGCTGCGCTGGCCCTCGAAATCAAACTCGTAGAGCCGGACGACACCCATCGCTGGCTGGCGCTGGCCGAGAAAGAAGGTGAAGGCATTGGGAGCCGCCACGAACAGATGGATCACACGCGGTCCATTGCCGCGCGCTCGGCGAATCTCGGCGGCCGCAGCTTCGGCGAGCATGAACGCATGGCGCCCGCAGGTGACAGAACGCGCGCCGGGGCCGCCGCGGGGCCGACAGACGAGGATGCGGCCGACTTCGGGCAGCGCATCCTTCGTATAGGTTTCAACTGCCCCGGCGATATCATGCGTCAGCCCGACCGCAACCGCCAGGTCGGGTTTGTCCGGATCGACCTCGACAAGCTGCATCTCAAGCGTCGGCCACGCGTCGTCGGCGTCGGTGTCGTCGGGCGACCAAATGCGCCGATCGGTCGTTCGCTGCTCCAGCTCGATAGCGCGACCTGACTTGATGTTGAGCACCGACCCAGCGGCAAAGGCGAGCGTAACATGCGCGTCGAGCGCAAGGCGTAGCCGGTCGGACTTAGCGGCGGCGGCCAGGAGGAAGGCCGACAACGCCGGATAGAGCTTGTCCGCCCAATCCTCATCATTGCGGATATGCCGTTCGTCGAATTCGGGTGTGAGGTCGAGCACCTCTACACATCGATCCTCGAGCCGGTCGATCGGATGCTCGAACGATTTGACCCCATGAACCGCCACGACCGGCTTAGCCGCGTCCAGCAGGCCTTCCCGGTCGCAGGCTGCGCGGAAGGAGCTTCGGTCGAATTCCAATCTTCCTTGGCCCATCCATTGGAAGACCAGATCGTCATAGGGAAAGGCGCTCTGATGGACAGGAATGCGGCGCAACCCGACATAGGAGAAGAGGAGGTCGAGGGTTTCGCGCAGATCATCGAGCGAATCGGTGGCTTCGCCGAACGCAAGCGTGCCGGCCAACAGGCGGAGCCCGTTTTCGTCCAGCCCGAGATGCTCGCGCCAGGCCTTGCGAATCGCGCCGGTCTTGCTGTTGTCCGTTGCTGTTCCGAACAGCCGCTCGAGGCGGAGGGCACCGGACCGGGTGCCGATAATTTCGCGCAGCGGATCGGCGCGATCGATGCGCCAGTTGGTAAGCAGCTTGAAGCGGATACCGACGCCGGCCGGCGCATGGGCACACTGCGCGACATGGGCGCGCTGGAGCAGCGATTTGGCGTTCGCGTTGATAAACTCGGGATCGATCAGTTGGCCGTAACCATAACTGTCGGGCGTCACATGCCATTTGCACTGGATATGTTCGCGCAGCAGCGGCGCGCCATTCTGATCGACGGGGCTGCGACGTGGATCGTAGTCGACCCATATATCGTCGAAGCTCTTGGGGCCGAGTTCGAACCCGACCTTGACCACGGGACTCTCGGCGTCGAGCAGGCGCGCGGCGCGAAGCCAGAACAGGCGCGCCTGAAATGTGTCGCCATCGCGCCGGACAGTCACCGCCTGCGTCACCGGATATCTCCCGCAGGGGTTCCCATCACGACGCGGAGTCCCGAAACGGCGGCGTCGGCAGTATCGACCGCGCTACCGCCAGGGCACTCGCCCCGTCGACCGCCCGCGACGGATAGGCATCGAGCACGATCGAAGGCAGGAGGCGCTGGGTAAGGTCGGAAAAGGTGAAACCAAAATCGCGTCCGCGTTGTGGTCCGGTAGCCGTCACGAGCGCGTCGATATGCCCGTTCTGCAGCCCGAGCGGCGCAAGCCGCGAAGAGAGGACATAACGACGCTGTTCCTCGTTCGGCCGCGTGAATTCGAGCACGTCTGCGGCGCGGCGCCGAACTGCCGGATCGAGCGCACTCAGCCGATTGGTGCACATGATGACGGCGGCGGGAAGCTTTTCGTTGGCGAGACGGTCGATGCCGCGGATGAAGGCGTTGACGCCCGCGCGGTCCTCGTGATGCATTTGTGCGGCCTCGCGCGACTGGGCAAGCGCATCGGCTTCGTCGACGAGCAGGATGACACCGCCCCTTGCGCGTCCAGAGCTTGACTTGAGCTTCCTTGCTTCGGCGACCGCATGGTCGAACGCCGCCGAGAGCAGTTGGGTCATTTCGCCGACACGCCCCTGGCCCCGTGTCGAAAGGCTGAGGGGCAGCAGCGTGATGTCGATATCTTCCTGACGGGCTACGGCGTCGCCGATCGTCTCGGCGAGTTCGGTCTTGCCCGAGCCGACGTCGCCAGCGAGAATTACGAGCGGCGGCCGCCGCAGCACTGTGTCGAGCAGGAGCTGCGCGCCGGGGTGATGCTTGTTTGCCCAGCGCTCGAGTCCGGCCGGGTTGACCAGCAGGCCGAGGATCTTGGTCAGCCGCAGCTTCTGGTCGTCGAGCCCGACGAGCCGTGCAAGCCGCGTCTGCGGATCGACATCGGGATAGGTGATGCGGCGTTCGAACAGCTCGTCGAGACCTGGCTTGGTCTGCATCAATAGCTCCTTACGCTTGCGCGGCCCAGCGCCTGGCCGCCGGCTGAATAAGTTCGATCCTGTTCGAGATAGCCGGTGATGCCGGGCTCGCTGCCACCGGAGCGGTAGAAGGGTAGCGTCTTCTTGAACGCATCCCGCTGTGCGCTGTCGAGCCGGTTCCAGGCCGCGGAATAGGTCAGATAGCTGTGGAACGAGGCGCCCGAGATATCAGCCCAAGGGCGAACCTTCCCGGGATCGTCGTCGTCATCGGCCGTACCCCCAGCGAGATCACGCGCGGTGTAGCGCAGCGTCGGTTCGATCCAGTTCTCATTGCGGCGGAAGCCATAGCTGACGGTGCCGAGATAGCCGGCCTTGAGCAGGGCGACGACTTCCGCCTCATAGTCGGCGATGTCGCTGTCGCTGGGCTTGCCATAGTGGCGCTGCATGCGTTTAAGATCGGCCGCGACCTTGGCGGCAATATGGCGGGCGTGGGTGATGGTGAACGCGGTGGATTCGGTGATCGCGTAGCTGCTTGCCATGATCGTTACACCTGAAAGGAGGGGCCAAAGACCATCTGCCAATAGCGGACGGTCTCCTGCTTGGTGGGGGCGTAGAGTGCGGCGTCGATCGCATCGCCCGCATCGAGCGCTGCCTCGACGATCGCGTCGGCGTTGGCGGAGGTATACAGCCGGCTGACGTTGTTCAGCTCGTTCACCGGGTCGATGATCTGGACCGTCTCGCTGAAGCTGCCGACCCGCGACGCCGGGTAATAGTCGGTGAACAGGATTTTCTCGCGCAAGCGGCTCCTGGCGACATAGCCGAAGAAATGCTGGAGCGCGTCGGGGTAGTCCGAGAGGTCCAGCCCCTGATCGCAGAGCTTGGCCATGATCATCTCGATCATGAAGGACTTGAAGCGGAACCCGTCCTGCTCGTTCTTCATGCGCCGTGCCCAGAATTTGACCAGGCGAACCACCTGCGCGAAGTGCTTCTCCTGCGCCTTCTTGCGCTTCGAGCAGAAATCGAGGTGGAGCGGGATGCTGGTCTTGAGGAATGACCCGTCATCCTGGCTGACGAGATTGCCATACCAGTTCGGATCGCCATCATAGAGGATCGGCACCACGTCCACATCGAGACCTGAGCCGCGAAACGAGACCGTGACGCTATAGGTTTGCGGCTGGACCTGATCCGCGCTGAAATTGGGGAATGCCTTGCGGAGCCGTTCTGCGAGATATTCGAGCAACTCGGAAATCTGATGCGGCGCCTCGGCGCCGCTCACATAGCAGGCGACGTCGATATCGTTCAGCGAGCGCAGCGCCGTGCCCTTTGCGAGGCTGCCCGACAGCTGCATCCGCTTCAATGTGAAACTGGGGTGCTCATCAAGGTAGGTTTCGAGCCGTTCGCGCAACCGCCGTGCCTGCGCGCGATATTCGTCGGCCTTGTCCTTGGGCAGGTTGACCTTGTCTTGGGCGAACGCCGCGATCTCGCGGTGATCGACATGCTGGCGTGACACACTCGCCTCCTTTCGCCGCGGGAATCGCGGACTTCAACGTCCAGCACATATATAGTAGCTAGAAAATAGCTATTCAAGGGGTGGTAATTGGCTATTTCCAATTGACATCCTATGGAAGATTCCCTATCTGAACCAAGGACGATGGAGGTGAAGATGATGGCGAAGCGAACCATGACGCTGAACCTCACCGACGCCGAGATGCGCGCGCTGGACGACTTGTCCGCACGCAAGGATCTGACAAAGACGGCGGTGCTTCGGCAGGCTCTACGCCTGTACCAAGCGGTGGAGGCGCGCGTCGAAAAGGGCGAGAAGCTCGTTTTCGAGAATGAAAGCACGCGCGAGAAGGCCGAGCTGATGTTGCTCTGATGGTTGAGATTTCGACCATCTACCTTCTGGATTCGGCAAGCGGCGATGCTGTCGAGGCCGAGTTGCGGGATGCCATCGAAGAAGCTCAGTTGATCGACTGGCAGACGCGATGGCAGCCCGCGCTCATCGACATATTGCGCGATCTCGCCAAACGCGGCGTGCCCATGAGCGATTGGCCGCAGAACTGGCACTGGGATTGGCGCAGGAAGACCGCGGGCGTTCAGGGATTGCTCGCCTTCAAGGGCTTCAGCGTCATTGCCGGCGGGGAAACCCAAGGCCTTGCTCAGGTCAATCTGACCGGCACCGGACGTGAGCCCTCGCATGCGGGTAAGCCACTCGTCTACGTAGACTATCTCGAGGTCGCCCCGTGGAATCGGCCGGATCTCGGGTTCGCGCCGAGGCTGCGCGGCGTTGGATCGACACTGCTGACCGCGGCCGTAGCGCTCAGCGAGGACGAGGGCTTCAAGGGCCGGATCGGCTTGCATTCGCTTCCGCAGGCGGATGACTTTTATCGCAAGTGCGGGATGACCGAGATCGGACCCGATCCCGCCTATCAGGATTTGATATACTTCGAGATGACCGCTGAGCGGGCCAGGGCGTTCCTCGAAGAGGAGTGACGACGATGAGGATAGAACGGAGCAAGGAATGGTGGCTGGGACGGGCGCGGCGCGAAGGCGACGCGTTCATTGGCGCCGGCTTGCTGGCGGCAGACCCGATGCCGGATGATCGCGCCGCGCCAGCCGTTGCCGCGCCCGAGGAAAGTCGCATCGCGTTCGGCAAGTTCGTCAACATGATGCGCCGTCGGCGGGGCTATTCGATCGAGCAGCTCGCCGATGCAGCCAGAGTGGATGCAAGCGAGCTTCTCATCATCGAAGATGACGTTCATTATGTGCCTGGACCACGAACGGTCTTTCAGTTGGCGCAGCTGTTCGAAGTGCCGCAACCGCGCCTGATGCAGCTTGCCGGCCTGGCTGCGGCCAACGATGACAGCTTGCGCGAGGAAGCCGTTCGGTTTGCCGCGCGGTCAGAGGCGGTGCATAAGCTGACGCGCGAGGAGAGTGCGGCGCTCGAAGCTTTCGTAGCGGTGCTGAGCAAAAAGGGGCCATTGCATCCGACGTGAAGAACATACGGCTCGATCACCGCACGGTTCAGGATATCGACGATCAGGTCGCCAAGGTGCTCAGGGGCCTTGGCAATCCCCAACCACCCATAGACCTTCGTTTGGTGCGCGAGCTGCTCAAGCTCGATCGCGGCTACTATAGCACGACCGACGACAGCCTTCTTCGCGAGACATTCTCGCGCATGATGGTTGCCGGAATCCAGGTGCTCAAGCGCCCCACGATCCTGAAGGATGCCGTGCGCACACTGAGTCTCAAGGCGCTGTATCTGCCGGACCAGAAGCGCATCCTGATCGATCAGGATTTGCCCAAGCTCAAGCATCGCTGGAACGAGGCGCACGAGATCGGCCACGACATCATTCCCTGGCACGTCGGCATGATGCTTGGCGACACTGAACAGACGCTCACCCCAAGTTGCCACGAGATCATGGAAGCCGAAGCCAATTATGCGGCCGGCCAAATGCTTTTCCTCGCGTCACGCTTCGAGGCAGAAGCGCGATCGGAATCGCCGACGCTGGACCTCGTGCGTCGGCTAAGCGGAAATTTTGGAAACACCATGACCTCCACATTGTGGAGGCTTGCCGAGCAGGCGCACGGCAATATTCCCATGGTGGCGCTGGTCACAGGTCATCCACATCCGGCCAGACGCAAGGCCACCTTCGATCCGGCTAACCCCTGCCGCTACTGCATCCAATCTCCACCTTTCAGCGACCGCTTCGGGGCCATCACCGAGGCTCAGCTATTCGCTGCCACGGTCGGCTACGCCGGCGCGCAAAAGGGCGGGCCGCTGGGCGATGACGAAGTCGTGCTGATCGACCGAAATGGCGATCGCCATGCCTTTCGCTTCGAGACCTTCTTCAACGGGCATGAGGCATTGACCCTCGGTATTTGGCTTCGAGCCATTCCGAGCGCGGTTTCTGTCACAAGATAACTTGCCTGCTAGAGGCAGGCATCACCCCCGTTTGCAGAACCTTGATTGGAGTGAACCGTTGGCTGCTTTCCGGCTTGTGACTCAAAGCCCGGTCGGTCGCCAACGTACATTGCCGACATGATGCCATTGCAGCAACAATGCCCGGTTTCAGGTGAATTGATTGCTAAGCCTAACGACCAAGATTGGGGTGCGTGCTGACCCGCCGGATCGCTGGCGATAATGTCCGCTATCCCGAATTGCGATCCTGAAAGGAGCCTTTCCGGAGTGTCCGACATTTACGCCATCGCTTCTATTCCTACGCCGCCATTTCTATTACGTCGACATTCTTCCCCACCCCCTTTTAATCGTGAGATTATAATCCCGACTTTCTGACTTTTGGCCGGAAAGGAGAGGATGTGTCTGCGACCAAGATCCTGTGGGGACAGATATTCGCTGTCTTTACAATCGTGTTGGTGTCCGTCTGGTCTGCGACGCAGTGGACCGCCGCAGCCCTTGCTCATCAGCCCCAACTCGGGCCGCCCTGGTTCAGCCTTGGCAACTGGCCTGTCTATCCGCCGCCCGCCTTCTTCTGGTGGTGGTTTTCCTTCGACGCTTATGCGCCCGACATCTTCCAGACTGGTGCGTACATCGCGGTATCAGGCGGATTCATCTCGATCGTAGTGGCCATCGGCATGTCGGTGTGGCGCGCCCGTGAGCTGAAGAATGCCGAGACCTACGGGTCAGCGCGCTGGGCGACCGAGAAGGAGGCGCGCGCTGCCGGACTGCTCGGCGATGATGGTGTTATCCTCGGCAAACTGGACAATGACTATCTGCGCCACGATGGGCCGGAGCATATTCTCTGCTTCGCACCGACCCGTTCGGGCAAAGGCGTCGGGTTGGTCGTGCCGAGCCTGCTGACCTGGCCGGGTAGCTGCATCGTTCATGACATCAAGGGCGAGAATTGGGGGCTGACAGCAGGCTTCCGCAGCCGGTTCGGCAAGGTGCTGCTGTTCGACCCGACCAATGCGGCGAGTGCAGCCTACAACCCCTTACTCGAAGTGCGCCGGGGCGAATGGGAAGTCCGCGACGTTCAGAACATCGCCGACATATTGGTCGACCCGGAAGGCTCGCTGGAAAAACGCAACCACTGGGAAAAGACCAGCCACGCGCTTCTGGTAGGCGCCATCCTCCATGTCCTCTATGCCGAGCCGGACAAAACTCTGGCCGGCGTGGCTAACTTCCTTAGCGATCCGGGCCGCCCGATCGAGACCACGCTGCGCGCGATGATGCTAACCCCGCATCTGGGTGAAGCGGGCGTGCATCCTGTCGTCGCCTCGGCGGCACGCGAACTGCTCAACAAGAGCGAGAATGAGCGGTCGGGGGTGCTCTCGACCGCGATGTCGTTCCTGGGTTTGTATCGAGATCCGGTCGTGGCGGCCGTCACGCGGCAATGCGACTGGAGGATAGCCGACCTGGTGATCGGACCGCATCCTGTCTCGCTCTATCTCGTGGTCCCGCCGTCCGATATCAACCGAACGAAGCCTTTGGTGCGGCTGATTCTCAATCAGATCGGCCGCAGACTGACCGAGGACCTGGCTTCGACCGCCAAACGCCAGCGATTGCTGCTGATGCTCGATGAATTTCCAGCACTCGGGAGGCTGGATTTCTTCGAGTCCGCTCTCGCCTTCATGGCGGGCTACGGCATGAAATCCTTCTTGATCGCACAGTCGCTCAACCAGATCGAGAAGGCCTATGGCGTCAATCACTCGATCCTCGACAATTGCCATGTCCGCGTGTCGTTCGCCACGAATGATGAGCGGACCGCCAAACGTGTCTCCGATGCACTTGGCACGGCGACTGAGATGCGGGCGATGAAGAACTATGCCGGCCATCGGCTTTCGCCCTGGCTCGGCCATTTGATGGTCTCGCGATCCGAGACCGCGCGCCAGCTTCTCACGCCGGGCGAGATCATGCAGCTTCCCCCTGACGATGAGATCGTCATGGTGGCAGGCACGCCGCCGGTGCGGGCGAAGAAAGCGCGATATTTCACCGATCCTCGCCTCACACGCCGCCTGCTGCCAGCGCCAAAGCCCCGGCGCAGCCCACGGCCGCCACGTCCAGACGACTGGACCGGTATCGAACCGCCGCCGCAGCCGGACAATCCGCCGCCCGGTCAATCCGGCGGTACGGCGGTCAAACCTGAGACGCCTGAAAGCGATGACGCCAATGCCAATATCCGCCGTGAGCCAGGCCTTCCCGACCATGAGGAAGTGGTGCGTGAGGCGCCGCCGCCAGCAAATGAATTCGACTTCGATGAGCCGGATACCGCCAGCGAGGAGGCAACCACCCAGCGCCGGATGCACCGCGTTGCCCGCATCGCAAGTCTCGATCCCGGCGATGGCATCGAACTTTGACAGGGAGATAATCAGACCATGCGCGTCAAGCGAACCTATCGTCTGCCGCCTGATCTCGTCGATCAAATCGAGGATTATGCCGCTCGCAAGCGTGTGCCCCAGACCCAGATACTCGAAGCGGCGCTTCTCTCATTTCTGTCTCCAGACGGGCCTGAGCGCCTGGAGGCCGCACTGGCAAGGCGCCTCGATCGCCTGTCGCGGCAACTGGAGCGGGCTGAGCAGAATATCACCATCTCCAATGAGGCGATCGCCCTGTTCGTTCGCTTCTGGCTCACCACGACTCCGCCCCTGCCCGACACCGGACAGGCTGCTGCCAAGGCCAGCGGCAGTGAACGCTATAAGGGTTTCATTGAGGCTCTGGGCCGCCGCGTCGAAATGGGATCGAGCCTGGCGCGTGAGCTGAGTGAGGACCGGCCAGCGACAGAGGACCGAACCTTTGCCGATTAACGTAGCAGGCGGCTGGAATGCCCCTGATCCGTCAGCAGTTTGACGGCTTTCTTGTCGAACGAGACGAAGGTTTCTCCGCCAAGCCAGTTGCCTTCATAGGCGATCACGCCGTCCGCAAAGTCTCCGCCGGCGTCGAGGAGCGTGAGGCCAGCTTCCACCGCAGGACGATTCACGACGACATTCCGTGTGTCGAGTAGGCGGCGTATGGCCGATGCGATATCCTCTCGCGAAACATCATAGGCGCGGGCCAGCACCCAGGAGAATTCGCAGAGCGATTGCAGGCTTATCGCAACGATGTCGGCCCGATCCATAACATCGACAGCGCGGCTGGCCTGCTCGGCATCATCCCCGACGAAGGCACGCAGCAGTACATTGGTATCAGCCGTGATCTTCACGGTTGACCAAGTCCGGCATCAGCTCCGCCGGCAGCGATCGCGTCTTCAATCTCTTTGATCGAAAGCTTCCGCCCATTGGTTTTGGATTTCAGAAAGCCGTGCAGATCCCGGAACGAGCCAGCGGGCTTATCCGCCTTGAGTTCCGCTCGTCCGTCGGGGAGCAGATCGAGATGAATCCGCTCGCCGGGTCGAATGCCCAGATGCTGAAGAATTTCCTTTCGGAATGTCACCTGGCCCCGAGCCGTCACAGTGAGCGTGATCACCACCTGTCTCCTTCTAGATAAGAAAATAATGCAAAATTGCATTATTTTCAAGACGCGGTGTGGTCAGGCTCCGCGATTCGGGTGGCGCAGTGGTCTTGGAATATGATCCGAGACGGGAGCTCGCCACTTGGATGATCCTCCCGGCATACGCCCGGCTTTCTATTGCTTCGACGCTCTACGCTAAACGCAAATTGTTGTTGCGATAGCCTTTTTTCTGTCTCTTCTAACTGTCCCCATGGCCTCGTGCGGCGTGTGCGCACAGGCAATCAGGGGACAGGCATTGGCGATCTACAGCCTAAAATCGGAGAGTTCGCTGCGCGGCGCGCGGATGCTACGGACCGCGCTCGGCCCCGCGATCGCAGGCTGGCTCGCCGATCCCAAAACGGTCGAAGTGATGCTGAACCCGGATGGCCGCCTCTGGCTGGACCGGCTGGGAGAAGGACTTTCCGACACCGGCGAAACACTCGCACCGACGGACGGAGAACGGATTATCCGTCTCGTCGCCCATCATGTCGGCGCCGAGGTCCATGCCGGCGCCCCGCGCGTTTCGGCCGAGCTGCCGGAAAGCGGGGAACGGTTTGAAGGCTTGCTGCCGCCAGTTGTCGCCGGACCAGCCTTCGCGATCCGCAAGCCCGCCGTCGCTGTTTTCACCCTTGATGATTATGTCGCTGACGGCATCCTGACCCGCTTGCAGGCCTCCGCGCTTCGCATCGCAATCGCCGACAAGGCGAACATCCTGGTGGCCGGAGGCACCGGCACAGGCAAGACCACACTCACCAATGCGCTCCTTGCCGAAATCGCCGGGACCGGCGACCGGGTGGTGCTGATCGAGGATACGCGCGAACTCCAGTGCAGCGCGCCCAATCTGGTGGCGATGCGGACGAAGGATGGCGTCGCCAGCCTGTCGGATCTCGTACGCTCCTCCTTGCGTCTGCGCCCCGATCGGATTCCGATCGGCGAAGTGCGCGGCGCCGAGGCGCTCGATCTTCTGAAAGCCTGGGGCACGGGTCATCCGGGCGGCGTCGGCACGATCCACGCCGGCAGCGCGATCGGCGCGTTGCGCCGGATGGAACAGCTCATCCAAGAAGCGGTGGTGACGGTGCCGCGCGCCCTGATCGCCGAGACCATCGATTTTGTCGCGGTGCTGGTGCGCGATGGCCATGGACGCCGCCTCTCCGAACTGGCCCGCGTCGATGGTCTCAATGCCGCCGGCGAATATGCGCTGCGCCAGCTTCCGGGGCCCCTCGACCCCATCCGCACGACGGAAAAATCCCCAATTCCCACAACAGGAGACCGCACATGAAGCGCTCGCTTTCCCAAATTCGCAGTACCGCAAACACGGCCATCATCGGCGTGTTCGTCGCGCTCGCCATGTCGAGCGCCGCCAAGGCTTCCGGTTCTTCCATGCCATGGGAAGCGCCGCTGCAATCGATCCTCCAGTCGATCGAAGGGCCGGTGGCGAAGATCGTCGCAGTGATCATAATTATCGTGACCGGCCTGACGCTGGCGTTCGGCGATACCAATGGCGGGTTCCGCCGTCTGATCCAGATCGTCTTCGGTCTCTCGATCGCTTTTGCCGCCAGCTCCTTCTTCCTCTCCTTCTTCAGCTTCGGTGGCGGGGCCGTCATCTGATGCAGGGCGGCGGCTATGAGGTCGCGGGCTTCTATGCCCCCGTCCACCGGGCGCTGACCGAGCCGATCCTGCTCGGCAGCGCTCCGCGTACGCTCGCCATCGCGAATGGCACGCTCGCGGCCGCGATCGGCCTCGGCCTCCAGCTCTGGACCGCCGGCGGCGTCTTCTGGCTCGTCGGTCATCTCGCCGCCGTCTGGGCTGCCCGGCGCGACGCGCAGTTCGCCGACGTTGCCCGCCGCCACCTTCGATATCCCGCCTTTTTGCGCGTCTGACGAGGAGCCGCGACCATGATGAACCTCGCCGAATATCGCCATCGCGCCGCCTGGCTCAGCGACTTCCTGCCCTGGGCGGCGCTGGTCGCGAACGGGGTCGTGCTGAACAAGGATGGCTCGTTTCAGCGCACCGCACGCTTCCGTGGCCCCGATCTCGATTCCGCCACACCCTCCGAGCTGGTCGGCGTCACCTATCGGCTCAACAATGCGCTTCGCCGTCTGGGATCGGGGTGGTCGATCTTCGTTGAAGCCCAGCGCGTGCCATCCGATGACTATCCCGTATCTGAGTTCCCAGACCCGGTCTCGGCGCTGGTGGATGAGGAACGCCGGGCGCAATTCGTTGATGCGGGCGCGCATTTCGAGAGCCGTTATTATCTGACGCTGGTCTGGTTGCCGCCAGCGGAAGACGCCGCGCGCGCCGAAAGCTGGCTCTATGAGGGCAAAGCCAAAGACGGCGTCGATCCGTGGGAGATGGTAAAAAGCTTCACCGACCGCGCCGCCCAGCTTCTCAATCTCATCGAAGGCTTCGTGCCGGAATCGGCCTGGCTCGATGACGCCGCGACCCTGACCTATCTTCATTCGACGATTTCAACGCGGCGCCAGCGTGTCCGCGTTCCCGATACGCCGATGCATCTTGATGCGTTGCTGGCCGATGAACCCCTGACCGGCGGTCTCGAACCGCGTCTCGGCCAGCATCATCTGCGCGTCCTCACCGTCGTCGGCTTTCCGACCACGACCTGGCCGGGGATTCTCGATGAACTGAACCGGCTCGCCTTTCCCTATCGCTGGTCGACCCGCGCGATCATGCTCGACAAGAGCGACGCTACCAAACTCCTCAGTAAGATTCGGCGCCAATGGTTCGCCAAGCGCAAGTCGATCGCCGCCATCGTCAAGGAGGTGATGACCAACGAGGCGTCCGTCCTGATGGACAGCGATGCGTCAAACAAGGCGGCCGACGCCGATGCCGCGCTTCAGGAACTTGGCTCTGATGATGTCGGCCAGGCCTATGTGACCGCGACCGTCACCGTGTGGGACGAAGATCCCGGTGTTGCGGCCGAGAAGCTGCGCCTGGTCGAGAAGATCATCCAAAGCCGGGATTTCACCTGCATCCCCGAGGGTATGAACGCAATCGAGGCCTGGCTCGGATCGCTGCCCGGCCATGTCTATGCCAATGTCCGGCAGCCGCCGCTCTCGACGATGAATCTTGCCCATATGATCCCGCTCTCGGCGATCTGGGCGGGTCAGCCGCGCGATGAGCATTTCAAGGCGCCGCCGCTGCTCTTCGCCAAAACCGAGGGCAGCACACCGTTCCGCCTGTCGCTCCATGTTGGCGATGTCGGACACACCCTTATCGTTGGTCCCACCGGCGCGGGTAAATCCGTGCTGCTCGCCACCATGGCGCTTCAGTTCCGGCGCTATTCCGGCAGTCAGATCTTCGCGTTCGACTTCGGTGGCAGTATCCGCGCCGCCGCGCTCGGCATGGGCGGCGACTGGCAGGATCTTGGTGGGAGCCTGTTTGCAAGCGATGCCGATAGGCAAGAGGACAGCAGTGTCCTGTTGCAGCCGCTGGCCCGGATCGATGATGCGGCCGAGCGCGCCTGGGCCGCCGAATGGCTCGCCGGGATTTTCGAATCCGAAGGCGCCGCTGTCGATCCGCAGGCCAAAGATCATATCTGGTCGGCGCTGACCTCACTCGCCAGCGCGCCGGTCGGTGAACGCACCCTCACAGGTCTTGCCGTGCTACTCCAGTCGCAGGAACTCAAACAAGCTCTCGCGCCCTGGTGCGTCGGCGGCGCCTGGGGGCGGCTCCTCGATGCCGAACTGGAACGGCTCGGCACAGCCTCGGTGCAGGCGTTTGAAACCGAAGGGCTGATGGACAGCGGCGCGGCGCCCGCCGTCTTGTCCTATCTCTTCCATCGCATCGCCGGACGGCTCGACGGGTCGCCCACGCTCATCATCATCGACGAAGGCTGGCTGGCGTTGAACTCGCCGGCCTTCGCGCGCCAGCTCTCCACCTGGCTGGTAACGCTGCGCAAGAAGAACGCCAGCGTCATCTTCGCGACCCAGTCGCTCGCTCAGATCGAGAACAGCAGCGTCGCCCCCGCGATCATCGAGAGCTGCAAGACCCGCATCCTGCTCCCCAACGAGCGCGCGCTGGAACCGCAGATTGCCCGCATCTATCGCGCCTTCGGCCTCAATGATCGTCAGATCGAGATCCTGGCCCGTTCGACGCCCAAGCGCGATTACTACTGCCAGAGCCCACGCGGCAACCGGCTGTTCGAGCTGGGCCTGGGCGATGTCGCGCTCGCCTTCGCGGCCGCCTCTTCCAAGACCGACCAGATCACCATCGGCGAACTGATGGACGCCCATGGGCAGCAGGGCTTCGCCGACGCCTGGCTACGCCACCGCGGGCTGGTCTGGGCCGCCGACCTCTTGCCAACCTTTACCGAGGAGAACCCGCTATGACCCGTCCTGTCCTTCGTCGCAGCCTGATCGCCGGCATCGCCGTGCTCAGCCTCACCGCCGTCTCAGCCCCCGCCAGCGCTCAGTTCGGCTTCGGCGGCATCGTCTATGATCCCACAAATTACGCCCAGAATGTGCTGACGGCGGCGCGTACGCTCCAGCAGATCAACAATCAGATTCAGCAGATCCAGCAGCAGGCGACCTCGCTGGTCAACGAAGCCCGCAATCTCGCCTCGCTGCCGTTCAGCAGCCTGAATGAGCTTCAGGCGCAGATTCAACAGACCCGCCAGTTGCTGAGCGAAGCCCAGCGCATCGCCTATGATGTGAAGACGATCGAGGATGCGTTCACGGCCCGCTATCGCGGCGTCGACATGAATGCCTCCGATGCGACGCTGATCGCCAACGCCCGCGACCGCTGGAAGGATAGCGTCAGCAGCTTCGAGGATGCGCTGCGCGTCCAGGCCGGCGTCGTCGGCAATATCGAAGGCTCGCAGACGGCGATGGCCAACATTGTCGGCGCCAGCCAGTCGGCGACGGGCGCGCTTCAGGCGGCCCAGGCCGGTAATCAGCTTCTCGCCCTGCAATCGCGCCAGATCGCGGACCTGACGGCGCTGATCGCCGCGCAAGGTCGCGCCCAGGCGCTCGAATCCGCTCGCGACGCCGCGACCGAAGAACAGGGCCGCGAGCATTTCCGGCGCTTCATGAAACGCAGCGGTCAGTGACCCGGCGATAATAAACAGGGGGAAACGCAGATGAGCCGCAGCGCCAAAATCGCCGGGGTCGCACTTGCCGGAGGCCTGTTGATGGCGACTGCGATCGCCATAGCGGTGGACGAGCGCGACTCTGCCGCGCCGTTGCCGTCGCCCGCGGACCTCACGCCATACGATCCCTTGCGCGAGGAACTGGCGCGTTGTCGGACCCTCACCATGCCCGACAGTGGCTGCGATGCGGCCTGGGATGAACATCGGCGGCGGTTCATCGGCGGCAAGGGCGACCGGCCATGAACGACACCGGCGTCATCAACACCTTCCTCAACACGTTCAACAGCTACATCGATAGCGGCTTCGGCCTGCTCGGCGGCGAGGTGGCGTTTCTCACCACGACGCTGATCGTCATCGACATTACCCTTGCCGGTCTCTTCTGGGCCTGGGGAGCCGATGAGGATGTGATGCACCGGCTCGTGAAGAAGGTGCTTTATGTCGGCTTCTTCGCCTTCGTCATCGGTAATTTCTCCGCGCTTGCCGGCATCGTCTTCGACAGTTTCGCCGGGCTTGGCCTCAAAGCCAGCGGCTCTGCGATCAGCCTTGCCGATTTCATGAAGCCGGGAAGCGTCGCGGCCGCTGGGTTCAACGCCGGCGAGCCATTGCTCGAAGCGGCGGGAGAACTGACTGGCCCGGTCGGGCTCTTCACCAATTTCGTCCAGATCGCGATCCTGCTGATCGCCTGGGTTATCATCCTCATCGCGTTTTTCATCATCAGCGTGCAGCTCTTCGTCACGCTGATCGAGTTCAAGCTGACCACTCTGGCGGGCTTCGTGCTGCTGCCGTTCGCCCTGTTCAACAAGACGGCGTTCCTCGCTGAAAAGGTGCTCGGCAATGTCGTTGCCTCCGGCATCAAGGTGCTGGTCCTCGCCGTCATCGTCGGAATCGGGACGGGCCTTTTCGCCCAGTTCGAGAGCGCCTTCGGGGAGATGCCGACCGCCGAACAGGCCATGTCGGTCGCGCTTGCGGCGCTGGCGCTGCTCGGTCTTTCCATCTTCGGTCCGGGCATCGCGACCGGCCTTGTCTCAGGCGCACCCCAGCTGGGCGCTGGCGCTGCCGTCGGAACGGCGCTGGCCGCAGGCGGCATGGCGGTGGGCGGCGCCATGGGCGCCCGAATGGCGGCCTCCGGCGCGGCGTCCGCGATCGGCGGCGGGATGAAGGCGGGAGCAGCCGCCGCGCGCGGCGGTTCCTTCGCGGCTGGCGCGGCCGCCAGCAGCTATAGCGTCGGCTCGATTGGCAAAACCGGGGCAAGCGCGGTTGCAGGCGGTCTCTCCGCCGTAGGGCAAGCTGCCGCAAGCGGAGCGGCGAAGGCGGCGATGGCCCCGATCAAGAGCGCGGCTTCCAAAGCCGGGGACAGCGTCAAATCCAGCTTCCGTTCCGGCGCGCGTGCCGGCTTCGGCGCAACAGGCGGCACGATCTCGGGCGGCGCTGGAGCTTCGAGCGGCGCGTCCGCCACTGCGGCGCCCGCCGCTTCTTCCTCTGGCGGAGGATCACCGCCCGCCTGGGCGCAGTCAATGAAGCGCCAGCAGGCGCTGCAACGCGGCGTCACCTCCGTCACCCATGCGGTGCGCTCCGGGGATCGCGGCGGCGGCGGCATGTCGCCCGACATCAAGCAAAAGGATTGACCGCTCATGTTCAAGCGACCCTCCATTCGATACGGCAAAGCTGCGGAGCCGGAAACGCCGTACCAGCGCGCGGCGCAGGTCTGGGATGAGCGGATCGGCTCCGCCCGTGTCCAGGCCCGCAACTGGCGGCTCGCCGCCTTCGGCTGCCTGGCGTTGTCCGCCGGTCTCGCCGGCGGCCTTGTCTGGCAGGGCGCACGCGGCACGATCACGCCCTGGATCGTCGAGGTCGACAAGCTGGGGCAAGCCCAGACCGTCGCGCCCGCCAACGCCGACTATCGGCCGAGCGATCCCCAGATCGCCTTCCATCTGGCGCGTTTCATCGAGCAGGTTCGCGGCGTGCCCGCCGATCCGGTGATCGTGCGCGAGAACTGGCTGCGCGCCTATGACTTCACGACCGATCGCGGCGCCATGGCGCTCAATGATTATGCGCGCACGAATGATCCGTTCGCCAATATCGGCCGGGTTCAGGTCGCTACCGAAATCTCCAGCGTCATCCGGGCATCGCCCGACAGCTTCCGGGTCGCCTGGATCGAGCGCCGCTATTCTGACGGCAGCCTCGCCGCGACCGAGCGGTGGTCCGCCATTCTCACCATCACCGTGCAGCCGCCGCGCGATCCCGAGCGCCTGCGGAAGAATCCGCTCGGTGTCTACGTCAACGCCATCAACTGGTCGAAGGAGCTAGGCCAATGACCATGTCCGCATTCCCTCCGCGTCAGCGGTCATCGCGTATCACCGTGCTTTCGGCCTTGCTGATTTCCGTATCCACGCTGTCCGCCTGCGCCAGCACGTCGGCAAAGATCCCCGCGATACGCTATGACGACGCGCCCGCCATTGCCGCCGTTGAAATGGCCGCACCGCTCATGCCGGTTGAGATCGTCACCGTCCCCGAACCGCTCCCCTTACCGGGTCAGTTGAAGCCTGCGGAAGAGGGCGTAGTTCGGCCGGAGCCGTCCGACCCTTCGGCGCGCGTCAATCAGGCCAATGCCGCCGCACGGATGCAACCGGTGCGCGATGGTTTCATCAACGCCATTCAGGTCTACCCCTGGTCCGACGGCGCGCTTTATCAGGTCTATGCCGCGCCCGGACAGGTGACCGACATCGCCTTGCAGGAAGGCGAGCAGCTCGTCGGGCCCGGTCCCGTCGCAGCGGGCGACACGGTCCGATGGATCATCGGCGACACAGTGAGCGGGTCCGGCGCGTCGGCACGCGTCCACATTCTCGTAAAACCGACACGGTCCGATCTTTCCACCAATCTCGTCATCAATACGAACCGGCGGACCTATCATCTTGAACTGCGCGCCACGCCATCGACCTATATGGCGTCGGTCTCCTGGACCTATCCGCAGGACCGTCTGATCGCGCTGCGCACACAGAATAGCGTCGCGGCGGCATCGGCGCCGATTGCATCGGGTGTCGATATTGCCCGGCTGAACTTCCGTTACCGGATCGACGGCGACAACGCGCCCTGGCGCCCCGTTCGCGCCTTCGATGACGGACGACAGGTCTTTATCGAATTCCCCGCCGGCGTCGCCCAGGGGGAAATGCCGCCTCTGTTCGTCATCGGTCCCGAAGGCGGCGGCGAACTGGTCAACTATCGGGTCGCGGATCGCCATATCGTCGTCGATCGTCTGTTCGCCGCGGCCGAACTGCGGCTGGGCGGCGAGCGCCAGCAGGTCGTCCGCATTATGCGCGATGACGTTCCTCGCCAGCGCAGGAGCCGGCGATGACCGGCGAGCATGATCCCCGCGCCAAGGGTGAAGGGCCGGAAAGCGAAGATGAGGCTGGCGTCGCGGCGCCGGTCGATGGCGCATCGGATGACGCACCGCAGCAGGCGACCGAGGAGGACCGCCCCCTGCAAGGGCCGCCTCTGGCTGATCCCGCGGGGTTCAGGCTGCGCGGTGAACCGCCTCGCGTCATGCGCCTTTCGCGCAAGGCCATGGCGATCTTGGGCGGCGCCGGGGCGCTTGCCGTCGGCGGCGCGCTCACCTTCGCGTTGCAGAGCCGTGATCGCAGCGGCCCGGAAGAGCTTTACAATACCGATAGCCGCGCCGTGACCGAGCAGGTCGCGACCGGACCGCGCGATTACAGCCAATTGCCGCCTGGCGTGCCGCAGCTTGGTGATCCGCTTCCGGGCGATCTCGGCGGCCCCATACTCGCCGCCCAGCAGGGCGATCCGACTGGCATTCCGGGCGATCCCTCCGCCGCCGGCCCGCAGGGACTGACGCCAGAGGAACTGGCGGCCCAGCGCGCCGCGCAGGAGCAGGAAGCCGCCATCGCAAGCCGGCTGTTTCTGGGTGGCCAGGCCGGCGCCTCAGCTCAGGCGGCCGGAGCGCCTGCATCGATGCCTGGCCTCGATCTGGCCGACCTCGGAGCGGCGACGCCTACCGTTCCCGAACCCGCAGACGGCCCGAATATGCAGCGCGCGAAACGTGACTTCGTAGAGCGCGGCCCGGAAGGCAGAACGCTCAATAGCGGCCGTCTTGTCGACCCGGTCTCTCCCCATATCGTCCAGGCTGGCAGCGTCATCGCCGCGGCGCTTATCACCGGCATCCGTTCCGATCTTCCGGGGCAAGTCACCGCCCAGGTGACGCAAAGTGTCTATGACAGTCCGACAGGTCGTACCTTACTCATTCCGCAGGGATCACGGTTGATCGGCGATTATGATGCCGAGGTCGCCTTCGGCCAGCGCCGTGTCCTGCTAGTCTGGAATCGTCTCATCCTGCCCGATGGGCGCTCGATCATCCTTGATCGCCAGCCCACCGGCGATCCTTCCGGCTATGCCGGCCTTGAGGATAAGGTCAACGAGCATTGGGGCGGCATATTGCGTGCGGCAGGCCTCTCCACACTTCTCAGCATCGGCGCTGAACTGGGAACGGACTCCGATGATGATATCGCCCGCGCCATCCGTGACGGCGGGCAGAACACGATCAATCAGGCGGGTCAGGACATTGTCCGCCGTCAGCTCAACATCCAGCCCACACTCACAGTGCGGCCCGGCTATCCGGTCCGGGTCCTTGTGAGCCGTGACCTCGTGCTGGCGCCGTGGAGACAGACACGATGACCAAACTCAAGCTCGGAGATCTGGCGGAGGACAAGCCGGTCCGGCTCACCATTGAGTTGCCGGCCTCCGTCCACCGTGATCTTGTGGATTACGGGCGGGTGCTGGCGAAATCGACGGGTGCAGCGCAGCCGGTCAGCCCGGTGCGGCTGGTCGCACCCATGCTCGAACGGTTCATGGCGACGGATCGCGGGTTTTCGAAAGCGCGTCGTGAGATAACTAGGCCATCGTGACCGCTGACCCGATCTGATCGCGTCTAACTTTCTGCTCGAACCTCGATGCGGGGATGACCGGCCAGGATCTCGCAGATGATCTCGAAATATGTTGCGCCTTCGCCCCGTTCCAAGGCAGCGAGATCGTCATTGATGCGGGCGACGTTGTACCGATCAGGGGCGTCCATTTTTGCGCGGTAATAAGCGCGCGTCGCTTCCACCCCAAGATCGGTCCGGTTTCTCTCCATGCCCCGCCAGATCAGGACGACCGGGCCGCTCCCCTGCAAGGCGCCGTAACCGCCATAGAGCATGTCATCGAGCGCATCGAGGCTCGGCCCCAGCTTCCAA
This sequence comes from Sphingobium sp. WR1, assembly GCF_059693745.1. NCBI lineage: Bacteria > Pseudomonadati > Pseudomonadota > Alphaproteobacteria > Sphingomonadales > Sphingobiaceae > Sphingobium > Sphingobium sp. WR1. The sequence goes on from NZ_JCATID010000025.1 coordinate 34,396, forward strand.
TCCTCACCGCCCATGAACACGCGGTTGATCTCGTCATAGAAGGACGGGATGTCGTGGATATTGCTTCCGTCGATGACGAAGGTTCGAGGCGTGGACCTACCGCTCAAGAACACCCCCCATATAGTCACCCGCGACAGCGCCAGTGAGCACAGACAAGGCGCTCCGGCGCCGCACTACGCGCAATTCTACCAGAGTCGCTTTGCAGCGAAGCTGTCGAACAACGCTTCGTTCGACGCGAGGATCATGTCCTCCGATTGAGCCTGGGCGATCAGAAACCGATCAAAAAGATCTTTGTGGGCAATCTTCATCTCACCCGCAAGCCTGGCATGGTGAACGGAAATCGGCAGTTCGGTAAATCCCTGCGATGCGATGATCGTCTCGAACTCTTGCGCCAGAAGCGCCGCGTCGGGCAACTTCCCGATCCGAAACTTCGTTGCGACTTCCATTGCCGAAGCCGCGCTCACGGCAACGCTGTTCACATCATCGGCAATGGCCTCCCGCGCCGCCGGGCTGAGAGCTTCGTCCCCCGCAAGCCACCAGATTAGAGCATGGGTATAGAGGAGACGTTTCACCCCAGACCCCACCCCTTCTACTCGTCGTCAGGCAAAGGGTCGTTGAAACGGTGATCCAATGCGATCTTGCCCTTTAGCGCTCCAAATCGACGTTTGCCTATTGGAGCAACGGGAACGAGGCGCACGACAGGCCGGCCCCCGCGTGCGATCACGACGTCACGGCCATCGAGCGCGGCGGCGATGAGTTTGGATAGGTTGGTCTTTGCATCGTGGACAGAGAACGGAGCCATCAGAATCTCCCTTAGCCAAGAATATAGCTAATTTGGTTACTCTCGACAGGAGGATCTCTGCATTGGCCGAGGCGCTTCGGTGGATGCGGCGGATCACCGCTTCGCGTTATCGCCCCATGAAGGCGTCGAAATTGGCCTTGCCGTCCGCCTGAGCCACCGCGATGTCGGCATTCGCACATTCTGTCCCGCGCACCATGCCGTCGCGGCATTGCGCGATGATCTGGCGGGCCTCGTCCAGATTGACCTCGAAATATTGCGTTCCCCTCGGTTCTGATGAACTGACCGCGAAGGGTGCGGTTGCTGCCGGTGGCGTGTCGGCGCCCGGCACCAGCACCGGGCGCAGGACGAACCCCGAACCGAAACCGATCACGAGCGCGACGAGCGCGATCACCCATGGCTTTGCGTGCATCTGGTAACTCCTTTGCATGGTCTGTGGGACGAAGGGCGCCGGATCAGGCATCCGGGTAGCGCTCACGGATGAGTCCGAGAAACCGACGCAGCGCAGGGCTCGTGTCGTCGGTGCGCCAATAACAGCCATAGTCGATCCGGGCCTGGCCAGTCGGCTCATGAACCTCGCGGAAGATGATGCCCGGATGATTGACGCCCAGCGCCGATTCCGAAACCAATGTCAGAAACCAGCCTGCGGACACCATCGCCAGAACATTCTCACGGCTGACATCCTGGATCTCCACGTCGGGCTGATAGCCCGGTTCCGCGAGACGGGCCTGAAGCAACCGCATCAGGTCAGGGCCAGGATCCTGCGTGCCGAGGACGAAGGTCTGGCGACGCAGATCATGCCAGTAGATTCTCTCGGCATCGATTAGCGGATGTTCGTCAGGCAGGGCGACGAGCACCCGCTCGGACCAGAGTGGACGGCGTTTGACGCCAGGATCGCCAAGGTCGCCGGTGACGACGGCAAGATCGATCATCCCGGCGTGAAGCGCATGGTGCAGAAAACCGCGATCCCGTTCGACGCCATTTAGCCGCACATCGGGAAACCGGCGTTGAAACTCGACGATTGCGAAACGCAGATCGCCTGCGGTCAGTGAACTGCAAAAGCCGATGGTCAGTTCACCCGCATCGCCATTCCGCATGGCGCGCGCTCGCGTTTGGAGACACTCGACGTCGGTCAATATACGCCTAGCGGTGGCGATGATCGGCAAGCCCTCTGGTGTCACGATCGCGCCGCGCGTCCGGCGCTCGAACAATTTTACGCCCAGGCGGTGTTCGAGAAGCAGGACGTTGCGGCTGAGCGTCGCCTGTTTGATCCGCAGCAGCGCCGCCGCCCGTGAAAAGCTCCTGGTTTCCGCAGCGAGCACTGCGTAGCGCAATTGTTTCGTTTCCAGTGGCACGACCGACCTCCCCGACGGAGGAAGGGAGGGATGTCCGGCGCGGTCTGTCAGTCCGGCCCTGAAATCCGTTGCTCACATCACTTCCTCCTGACTGAAAGACCAGCGGAGGCGGCTGCAAACGAAACGGATTCTGTCATCGAAACGAAATAATTAACCTTGTCAGCTCGCAAGGGCGCTCAATCCGTGAGGATCGGCAGCATGGTTTTTACATGCGCATCAATCCGCTCCAGCACCGCTGCGGGAACGGCGTCGCGTTCTGGCAAGGTCCACCAATGCGCGTCGATGCGCTGTACTGTCTCTGCAACGGCTTTGAGCACGGCAGGCTCTGGAAGCCTCGCCCGATTGGCGAAGGCCTTCCATCGGGCCGGTCCCAGTGCCTTGAACGATCGTTCACTGCCAAGCGACAGCGCCAGACTATCTGAGGGAATATAGGGAACCGTTGAAAGCATGTCGTAGATCGGCGCCAGTGCCGGGGTGTCCCCCGCACCTGGATAGATTAACGACCAGTTCTTGAGATGCATGTCGCCGTTGCCCATCACAACCGAGAGAGTCAGTCTCCGGACGAATTCCAGCGCGGGGAAGGGTGAGATCGCGACGTTCAGCACCGATGCGATGTCGTGGAAGGCTGCACCGTCATATTTACGTGCAGGATAGAGACCGAAAACCTGCGCAAAATCCTCGATATGGACACGCTGCCCACCGGCTTCGCGATCGAAACGCCGAACGAGGAGAACTTGTCCCTCGGCCAGCGTATCAAACTCTTCGGGTATCCCCTCGAACTGGTCGCGGCTAAGGAGGTCTCGCTCCGGTACGTCCATCCCGATTGCTTCGGCAAGCGCGAGATTGGCAAATTCGTTTTCCGATACGCCAGGAAAGGCGGTGGACGGGAACTTGGCGATATATTGTCCTTCGCCATCACCAAGCGGCAGCGTCAGACCGCCGCCCTTGCCGGCGTTTTTCATCACCGAGAGCTTCATTTGCACGCCCGCCAATGAGAAACGAGCCTTGCGTGGTCCATGTGAGGCTGTTGTGGTGACGCTGGCTTGTCCGTCAGAGGGCAATACACGCACAGCGCCGGGCAAGTCAGCGCCGAGCGCCGCCAGGAGATCAAAATCATTGCCCGCCCGCACAGTGCCGGCGTGGTGCTTCTCCATCGCTGCGCGCAAACGGTCTTCGGGCAGGAGATTGGCGAAAAAGGCCGGCAAGGCGCCAGAGACAGGACGCGGGTCTTTACGCAAATCCCCTGATGCCGAGCGAAGGGACAGGCTCAGAACCGGAACGCCGCCCGTCGCGCGATAGGCCGGATCAAGGCTGAAGGCGCTGAAATCACCGGGCGTTCTGACGATCGTGCCGACCTTCACGTCCTTCAGCAACACATCCAGGGAGGTTATCGCCTCAGCGGTTGGCAAGGCTGTCATCACCGCTCTTCCGGTTGCGGGCTGAAGGCTGGGCGATCATCGTCTGTCTCCGGATGCAAGAGCGCCGCCACGGCCGGCGCCACCGCCTGGGGCACCAGCATCATCTCAAGGCCGACCGCCCGGGCGATGTTGATCAATGTCGTGGCGCGCGCCGCCGCTGCCCCTGTCTCAATGTCGCGATAGCGCGGGCGTGATATGCCGGCGAGATCAGCGACTTGTTCCTGGGTCAGCCGCGCGGCCTGCCGCGCCCGCCGAAGCTGATCGCCGATCTCTTTTAACAGGTCGTCTTCCATTTGATGCCTTTGCGGATCGATCGACTCATAATTGATCCGAATAGGTATCATATAGACGAATGACAATCAACCAAAGATACTAAAACATATCATTGCTGTGTCGAATGGTTCGTTTTCAGATCATCATGTCCAGTCGAGGCGTGGATGGCCGGTAATGTGTCAGCTCATCACCACCACGCCGCCGGCAAGGTGGCGTGCGCGCAAGTTCAGCAGTTGCTCGATCTGCGGGACGGCTTCCTCGATCCGGTTGGTGTGGAAGATCGCATTGACCTCAAGCCTGCCCAGCGCCGTATTGGCGAGCACGATCTTGCCCGAGCGGTAGAGATTGATCTGGTCGACCACTTCGGCCAGCGAAGCGCCTTCGAAGATCAGCAGGCCGCGCCGCCAGGCCGTCGCCTTGGCGCCGTCGATCTCGCTGCGACGTGTTCCGCCATCGGCTGCGACGAACACCTGTTGATTGGCGCGCAGCATGATGGGCTGATCGCCTCCACGGCATGTTACCTCTCCATCGACACAGGCGATGCGAACGCCGCCATCGAGGCGCTGGACGTTGAAGCTGGCGCGCCGTGTCGAGGCCTCCACTGCGCCTGCCTTCACCCGGAACGGCGCACTGCGTTCCCCGGCGGTGATGAAGGCCTCGCCCACCACGAGACTGATGCCGTTTGCACCGTCGCGGGTCGTGTCGAGCAGGGATATGGCGGTGCGGGAATTCATCTCCACCTTGACGCCGTTTACGGGCGCAAAGGCGTATCGCTGCCCGATTGCGGTCCGGTGGTCCGCGGTGAGCTCGGCAAAGGAAGGCCAGAGGCCGAGCGGCGGTCGGGCGACGCCCAGCGTCAGTGCGGCGAGCGCTGCCGTGCCGCCGCCGGCCAGAACAGCGCGGCGGCTCACCATGGCGGGCTTCTTGTTGTGCTTCGCCGCGACGGCGTAATTGCGCACGCCGGCAATCTCACGAAAGGCGGCCTCGTGCGCCGGGCTGGTGGCGCGCCATGCCGCAAGCCGGGCGGCATCGTCGTCCGTCGCTGCGCCGGAGGTCAGGCAGACGAGCCAATCGGCCGCTTCGACGAGCAGGTCGTCGGCGTCATCTTCACGGATCTCCCGATCCGTCATCGGCAATCCGAATCCAACGGGCGCGGCCATTGCGCGGTCTGCATCCTCAATTCTTTCTCCTCCTATCGGGTAGACACGCGAGCGGCCCGCTCAGCGAAAGGGTTTTTTCGCCGGGTACGACGCGCGCAGTGCAAAATGGCGCCGCGCAGGTCCATCTGGATCAGCCGCACCGTCACGCCATAGTGCTCGGCGAGTTGCTCATGGCTCATCGTGCCGGTGAAACTCTCAATGAAGACGTGGCGCTGGCGGGGCGTCAGTTCACCCAGCACTTTCCAGACATGGGCGAGTTCGCTGCGCGCCAGGGCGATCCGTTCCGGGCCGGGCGCGTCATCGGGGATCGACAATATGTCTTCGATATCCTGGCTGCCCAATACGCGGCGCTGTTTCGCCGACAGGGTCGCGGCCATGTTGATCGCCGCGCGATAGATATAGGCGTCGGGGTCGTTGACGGGCGCGTCATCTTTGAGATCGCTGAACTTGATCCAGGTCTCGTGCAGCGCTTCGCCGGCCAGGTCCTGCGAGCCAAGACGCGCGGCCAGGCGATCGCGAATTTGGGTGTAGCGGAGCGCCAGCGTTGTTTTGAGACTGGCCCGCGTCGCGCTCATTGACGCCGCCTCCCGCCAGGCCGCGCTTCACGTCCCGCAAAACGGTCGGTTTCCACTTCGAAGCGCATCGACCGGCTTAGCCCCTCGGGCGGCGGGCTGCTGATAAGCGTGCCGAACAGGATCTGGCGGACGCGGGCGTCCCAATCAGGTTCGGAACTGCCGCGCATCAGGCGCACCTCATCGATGCGGCCGGTCGGATCGACGGAGACGGCGATCTCGATGCGAAAACTACGCCCCTCATAGGCGCCGTCGCGCTTCAGGCGCTCGAAGATTTCCGTCTGAACGCGCTGGGCATAATGGTTGTAGGCGCTCGGATCGCGGCGACCGACCAGGCGCGGCGCGCGAACTTCCGCCATGTCGAGATGGAGCGCGGACGGGCTGGCCGTCACCGCATTTCCGGCCCGGTCGGTCGGTGGCGGCTGGCCCTCGACGAAAATCACCGCGGAGTTGGGGCCGGTGAAGCGCGCCGAGAGGCCGGTGCCTTGCAGCAGATGCCGGAGCGCGGCAGGCGCGGCATAGACGCCGCTGAGCGGTGTGGACTGCCGCGCACCGGCGAGGCTTTGGCGATAGATGATGTTGACGCCGCTCACGGTCGCAAACTCGGCAATCGCCTGCGCCACGGGTTGGGCGGGAATATCGTAGCGCCGCTCTTGCATCGCCGGCGCTGTCTGGGCTGCCGCCGCCCCGGCCATGCAGATCGTGAAGACGATGGCGGCAACGAGCAGAAGCCCTCGTCCGCTTCGCCTGACTGCAATGAAAGGGATGCGCGCAACCCTTGTCATCCGAGCCTGAAGGTCACCGGGAGGACGACGCTGAGCTGGCCGGGCCAGCCTTCCGGGAAAGCCGGGAGGGGCTGCGCGCGCATGACCGCGGCCACCGCTTCCCGGTCGATGTCGGTGGCGCCGGAGCTTTCTCCAACCCAGGCCTCGATCACTCGCCCCTCACGCGACATGGTGAAGTGCAGCATGACCACGCCCTCGCGGCCTGCATCGCGCGCACCGGCGGGATAGAGGCGGTAACGCGCCAGATGAGCCTCTAGTCGCCGGCGATAAGCGAGGACATCGGCGGTCGGGAGATTGGCCAGATCCTGTGCGTCGCCCTGCGCCTCGGCACTGGCGCGCATCCCATCTGACTCAGGCCCGGCAGCGCGCGGCAACGGGTCAGGATCTCCGGTCAGGCCGGACGCCTCCGGGGGGCGTGGTTGCGACAGAGCCTCCGCCATCTCGCCGCGCTGGGGCCTGTCGTCGCGAGCGCGTCCGTCCGCGGGATCAAGGGGGATGAGTTCGACGATCAGTACCGAACCGCGATCGCCGCCGGCGACGTCGCGAACAGGCGTGCCCTTATCCCAGGCCCATAAGAGAGCAGCCCCCATGGCAGCGTGCATGGAGAGCGAGGCGAGCCAGCCTATCAGTCGTGTCGAGACCTCCCGACTCATCGTGCGTCTGTCATCCCACTGTCATTCAAATGCTCAGCCCGTAGGCAGAAATTATCGCGTCTTCGTGACAGCTGGCCGGGCGGCAGAATTCTTTCGCGATGCCGGGCTGAAGAAAAATGCCTCGAAGCGAAAAAAGTCTTTCGTTCGATGTCGCGAGATTGGTCTTCCAGTCGAGGACCATGACCATGAACCCGAATATGGCCATCAGATTGGAGACGCATGACGCGGATAACAGGGCGATCGCCTTGCCATCCGTGCGTGCAGTCGCGCCCCATCGTCACGCGGTTGCCGTCCGTGAAGCGGCACGCCCGGCGGTCTTGCGGCAACGCTTCAAGCTCGGTCCGCTCGACTTCGATTATCGGGCTTTTCCGCGCCAGCGCGTTGTTGCGCTCTCCTCCACCGACGCGACCGTCCACATCGTCATGCCGATCACCGGGACGGCCGTGGTGGTGACGGAGGGGAAAGCGCAGACGCTCAGCGCTGGTTCGGCGCTGCTCCTTGGCGCCATTACACGGACGGCCGTTGTCTGCGCCGCCGGTTCGAGCGCGCTCTTCCTGCATATTCCGCGCGCCGCCATCCAGTCGGCCGCCTCGCGCGTGCTTGGCAGTCCGCGCCGTCTCGCGGCGATCGATCATCTGTTCGGCTGGTCTCTCGACGATCTGGGCGCCCAACTGCCGCGCGCTTCGGTTGCGGCGGAGCCCGGCCAGGACGATCGCGTGCTCGAGCAGCGCACGCTTGATGGACTGGTGAAGCGGTTGCGCGAGGATGCGGTTGCTGACACGCTCTTTCCCGTCGCGCGCTCGGTGCAGCGGGCCGTCGAGCATATCCGCGCCAACCCGCAGCACAGTTGGACGATCAACGATTTGGCGCCGATGGTGGGCGTGACGCCTGGCACCTTGCGCCGGAACTTCCGAACCTGCCTTGGAAACACCGTTACCCAGCTCGTTCAGCAAATCCGCATCGAGTGGGTGAGAGCCCGCCTCGAAAGCGTGACCGAAAGCCGATCTATCAGCGACATCGCGCTCGCCGCCGGCTTCGGCGCGCCAGGCGTGATGAGCCGGACCTATCAACGTCACTTTGGAGAAACGCCGAGCAAGACCCGCGCGCGGGCCTTTCGCGCCATGCGCGACTGAACCTTCCTCCCGCCCCTGGGAGACAATATTCTCTTCAGCGTCCCGACGAATAGTCAGGGCGCAATTTCTGCTGCAATGAAGTAAAAATACAATATTATTCGACATAAATTACTATTAAGTGATTCGCCTGTGGCATTACGATAATACGTATACCAGCGATCCCTGTAACACAACTTACATACTAAACGACCTAGGCGAGACGAAACGCATTTGTTCATGCGTTATGTCTTGAGACTCTCCCGCATCCCTTCTTAAGAGCGCATCGACAACTGGCGCTGCAATGCAGCACGAATCTTTGCGTGCGCCAGCCATGGGACGACAGCGACCGATCGCCGTCCGGCTCCAAGCCGTGGCGGCGCTTCCGGCAGGGGGTACAGGTTTTGAGGTTTGAAAAAGATCACCGGCGTCGCGCTGTGAGCCATGTCGCGCTTGCCGTCGCCATAGGCCTGATCGCAGCCCCGGCATTCGCCCAGGACGGTGTGGCCGGCGACGCCACGGGCGCGCCCGCCGATGCAGGCGCTCAGTTCGACATCATGGCGTTTCAGGTGAAGGGCAACACCGTCCTTGCGCCTGACGATGTCGAGCGGGCGATCCTGCCCTTCATGGGGCCGGGACGAAGTGAGGCCGATGTGGAGGCCGCACGGGCGGCTTTGCAGAAAGCCTATGAGGATGCCGGCTATGTGGCGGTCTCTGTCTATGTGCCTGAACAATCCGTCGACGGCGGGGTTCTGCAACTGGCTGTTCAGCAACAGGCCATCGGCCAGCTGCTCGTCGAAGGCGACACGGGACGCGCCGATGCTCTGCGCGCGATGGCGCCCTCGGTCGCGCCGGGCCAGACGCCCAACCTGACCGCCTTCCAGCGCGATGTCGTCGCGCTCAACAGCAATCCCAATCGCCGCGTCACGCCGGAACTACGTGCCGGCGAAGCGCCCGGAACGCTCGATGTCGTCCTCAAGGTCGAGGAAAGCTCGCCGTTCCATGCCTCTGCGGAGCTCAACAATTTCAGTTCATCGGCCACGACCGATCTGCGGGCGTCCGCGACAATCCGCTACGACAATATGTGGGGACGCGGGGATTCCCTAAGTCTGTCCGCTCAGACCGCCCCCGAGCGCACCGACGACGGCACCGTCTTGTCCGGCAATTATCTGATGCGGTTGGGGCAAGGCACGCAGCTCCTGCTCTATGGGGTCCATTCCGACAGCGACATCGCGGTGGTCGGCGGGACCAATGTCGTCGGCAAGGGCAACATGATCGGCGCCCGGCTGATCCAGTCGCTCGGGTCCAGCGAGGGCTTTTATCATTCGCTGACGCTCGGTTTCGACTGGAAGGACTTTAAGGAGGATGTGATCCTCGGTTCCGACCGTGCGTCCGCCCCGATCGAATATTTCCCGGTCATGGCGAGCTGGCGCGGCGACTGGGCGGGCGATCGCTCGAACAGCAATATCACCGTTTCGGGCACCTTCGGCATCCGCGGTCTCGGCGATCCCTGGGAGCGCTTCGACGCCAAGCGTTACATGGCCCGCCAGAGCTTCATCGCCTTGAAGCTCGACGCGGAGACCACGCGGACGTTCGGACCCGATCTTCAGCTCAACGCGCGGTTCTCCGGCCAATGGTCGCCCGATCCGCTGATCTCGAACGAAGGCTTCTCGCTCGGCGGCATGTCGAGCGTGCGCGGCTATTATGAGTCCGAGGCGATCGGTGATTATGGCTTTGCCTATCAGACCGAACTGCGCTCGCCGGATTTAGGCCGGATGCTCGGCAGCGAGCTCATCAATGAGCTGCGGTTCCACGCCTTTATCGACAGTGGCTATGTCGGCATCCACCAGCCGCTCGAAAGCCAGCTTGCGACCCGCAACACCTGGCTTTCCAGCGCCGGCCTCGGCGCACGGCTCAAGCTCTTCAACCATCTGACCGGCGCGATCAACGCCGGTGTTCCGCTCAGGTCGGGTTCGGAATCCGAGTCCGGCGACATCTTCGTTCGCTTCCGCATCCAGGGGGAATTCTAATCATGTCCGTTATTGCACGTCTCAAAAAGGGTGCGGTTGCCGGTGGCGTCGCGCTGGCCGCGACTGTCGCATTCGCCGCTCCGGCTCATGCCTGGTGGGAGGCCGATTACAGCTATCGCACCAGGATCAATCTCAACGTCGACGCCGCCGGCATCACCGGCGAAGTCACGCGCGCGCCGGTGCTGGTTCGCCTGCACTCGGGCAATTTCAGCTTCAAGGATGTGAAGGCGGACGGTTCCGACCTGCGCTTTGTCGCTGGCGACGATCGCACGCCGCTCAAGTTCCACATCGAGCGCTGGTCGCCGCAGGACGAGCAGGCGCTGGTCTGGGTTGATGTCCAGGGACTTCAGCCGGGTCAGGCGTCCGCGATCTATGCCTATTATGGCAATGAAAGCGCGGCGGCTGCGCAGGATGCAGCCGGCACCTTCAGCGCCGACTATCGCCTTGTCTATCACTTCGACAACGAGGGAGCTCCTCGGGACGCCACCGCCAATGGCGCCCACGCCACTGGCGGAGAAGCGCGGAACGCGGGCGGCCTGATCGGATCGAGCCTCATTCTCGATGGCGCGAACCCGGTGACGCTGCCCGCGTCCGCCTTCGCTTCCGGCCCGCTTTCCATCAGCTTCTGGGTAAAACCCTCGGGCGATGGCGCGATCTTCAGCCTGCCGGGTGCGGTGAGCCTCGTCGCGGAAGGCGGCCAGCTGTTCATCGACGCCAATGGGACGCGCAGCAATGGCGGCGCTCTGGCGGCCGATAGCTGGGCCAATGTCGCGCTGGTGAACGACGGCGCCAAATCGACCCTCTACATCAATGGCCAGCCTGCGGGCGAAGTGGCGGGCGCGCTCGCGGCTGCGACCGGCGCCGCCGTCATCGGTCAGGGCTTCACCGGCGAGATCGACGAATTCCGCGTGGCCGGCGCGGCTCTGCCGCAGAGCCTGTTCCAGCTCGCCGCCGCCAGTGAAGGCCAGGCCTCGCGTCTGGTGACGACCGATACGCCCCAGCAGGTCGAGACCGGCGGCGGCCACAACCATTTCGGCATTCTCTTCTCGGCGCTGACGCTCGACGCCTGGATCGTCATCATCATCTGCGCCTTCATGCTCGCGATCGCCATTGCGATCATGATCACCAAGGGCTTGCTGATCAGCCGCGTCCGCAGCGCGAACGAGGCCTTTATCGACGCCTATAGCCAGCTTTCGCGGCGCGCAGGCGATCATGATGGCCTCCCGGCGTTCGATCCGGGCAATGCCGCCGCGGAGTCCACGCTCGGTCGTCTCTACAATATCGGGCGCCGCGAGCTCACCGAGCGCCTGCGTGAAGGCAAGGCCACCGGCTCTCGCTTTGCGATCCGCGCCCAGTCGATCGCGGCGATCCGCTCGGCCCTCGACGCCGGACGCGTCCGCGAAAGCCAAAAGCTCAACTCGAAGCTGGTGCTGCTGACCATCGCCATCTCGGGCGGCCCCTTCATCGGCCTGCTCGGCACGGTGCTGGGCGTCATGATCACCTTCGCGAGCGTTGCCGCTGCCGGTGAGGTCAACATCAACGCCATCGCGCCGGGTATCGCCGCCGCGCTGCTCGCCACCGTGGCGGGCCTTGCCGTCGCGATCCCGGCGCTGTTCGGCTACAACTATCTGCTCAGCCGGATCGAAGAACTCACCGCCGACCACGACATCTTCGTGGACGAGCTGGAGAAGCGCATCGCCGAGACCTGGCAGGACACGCCGGCTCCCGCACCCGTCCCCGCCAAAGCGGCCTGACCCCAACTTAAGGAGATCAGGCCATGGGTATGCAGGTCGGTGGCGGCAAGAAGCCGTATAATGAAATCAACATCACCCCGTTCGTCGACGTGGTGCTGGTGCTGCTGATCATCTTCATCCTGATGACGACGGCGGCAGTCCAGGGGATCAAGGTGGACCTCCCATCCGCCTCCTCGGCCAAGACGCTCGAGGCGCAGAAGAGCCGGGTCATCGCGGTATCGAACGACGGGACCGTGTCGATCGACGCCATCCCCGTCTCGATGGCCGAACTGGAGAGCCAGTTGCGCTCCTCGATCGCCACGACGCCGGACTTGGCGGTGATCCTGCGCGGTGACCGCGCCGTCCAGTACGACAAGGTCATGCAGGTCCTCGACCTTTGCTCGAAGGTCGGCGTCCCCAGCCTTGGCATGGCGTCCACGCGCCCGCCGAGCGCGAACTGAGGCGGAGGGAATGATGGACCATGCGTGTCAAACGCTCCCGAAGCCACTTTCGTCGTCGCAATCGGCGGCCCTGGTTTCTGCTGGCGCTGGCGATCCTCTTGACGCTTGCGGCGATCTCGATCGTCCGGCTGACGACCTAGGGAGGCGATCATGGCCGCAGGCGCATTGATCGCCCCCGGAAGCCCCAATGGGCCCCGGGGCCGCCGCAAGACATCGCCCATCACCTTCGGACGCGTGCTGGTGGTGGTCGGCGTCGGTCTGGCGCTTGTGATCGGCTATAATTTCCTGGGCAAGCAGACCGTCTCCGATCGTCCCAATGAAATGCGGACGACGCAGGTGATCCTGCCGCCGCCACCGCCCCCTCCGCCGCCGCCCGAACCGCAGCAGGTCGAGCAGCCGCCGGAGCCGACCATCGCGCCGCCGATCGAGCAGCCGCTCGATACGCCGCCGCCGCCCGACGCCAGCAATGATCCAGCGCCCGGCGACAATGCGCTGACGGCGCGCGAAGGCGCGGGCCCGAGCAATTACGGGCTGGCGCGCGGAGACGGATCAGGCACCCGCATCGGTGGCCGCCCCGGCGGCGGCAATCCGTTCGGGGCCTATGCCTCGCAGGCGCAGAGCTGCATCCAGCGGGCCGCCCAGGCTGACCGTGAACTGACACGCGGCCGCTATAGGGCCGAGCTTGCCGTCACCATGGCCGCCAATGGGCGGATCGCCGACGCCCGCGTCAGCGGGGTTGATGACCGCCGCGCCGCGCGCATCCGTGAGGTGCTTTCGGGAACGACCTGCCCGCCGCCGCCGGCAGGGCTCCCGGTCATGCGCCTCGAAATCAACAGCCGCTCGGGAGGCTGATCGCATGTCCGCGCAGCACCCAGTGACCACTCTCTCGAAGGGGATAGACATAATGACGAAGGTTCCCGGCCAGACAGGCCGCCTTAAATCTCTGCTTTTGGCGGCGTCCGCTGGCGCTGCGCTTCTCGGCTCGCCGGCGTTCGCGCAGGACGATGCGGGCATCGATCCGCGTCAGCTCATCGAGCAGATGGTGGCCGAGAATATCATCACCCGCGAACAGGCCGATCGGATGATCAGCAATGCGCGGGCCGCAACCGTCCAGGCGCGGGCCCAGGCGCCGGCGCCGCTCCCGCAGCCCGGTGTCGCCGCTGACGGCACCCAGACCGTGACCTATGTCTCGCCGGTGGTGCGCGAGCAGATCGCCCAGCAGGTCCGCGCCGAGCTTGGCACCCAGGCGCAGGCCGAAGGCTGGGCACGTCCCGGTGAGACGCCGGAATGGACGCGCCGCATCCAGCTTTATGGCGATGTGCGGGTGCGCGGCGAAGCGCGCCGCTATGACGACGCCAATGGCGACATCTTCTGGGACTATGGCGCGATCAACGGCGGACAGCCGCAGAACGTCAACGCCAGCTCGACCGGCTATATCGATGCGCCGTTCCTGAACACGCTGGAGGATCGCCAGCGCTTCCGCCTGCGCGCGCGTCTCGGCGTCAAGGCCCAGATCACCGACTGGATCACCGCCGATATCCGCCTCGCGACGGGGGCGAGCAGCTCGCCAGTCTCGACCAACCAGACGATGGGCGCCGACGGCAGCGGCAAATATCATCTCTGGCTCGACCGTGCCTCGATCCGCCTCGCGCCGACCGAGAATGTCGCGCTCGAGTTCGGCCGCTTCGCCAATCCGCTGTGGACGTCGGATCTCGTCTTCGACAACGACATGAACTTCGACGGCGTCGCGATCTCCGGCCAGGGCGCTGTTGCGAATGGCGTGCGTCTGTTCGGCACGCTCGGCGCCTTCCCCGTGTTCAACACCGATCTTAACTTCGGGACCCGCAATGCGCCCACGATCATCGATCCGGAAACGGGCGGCGAGATCGGCACCGGGCGGCCGTTCAAGAGCGAGGATCGCTATCTGTTCGCGGCGCAGGCCGGGGTCGAGTTCAACCCGACCGAACAGCTCAATGTGAAGCTCGCCGGCGGCTATTATCATTTCGACAATATCGCCGGGCGTCTGTCCGAGCCCTGCTACTGGACCGAGCTGGTCTGTTCGACCGACGCCCTGCGTCCGGCCTTCCAGCAGCATGGCAATACGATGATGGCGCTGCGCGATCCGCTTTATACCGGCTCGCCCAATCCCGAACTGGAACCGGATAATCAGTATTTCGGGCTCGCGTCCAAGTTCGAGCTGCTCCACATCCGCGCCCAGGCCGAATACCGCGCCAATGAACGCTTCGGCGTCCGGCTCGAAGGCGATTTCGTCAAGAATCTCGGCTGGGACCGTGATGTGATCTCCGCCGTCGCCTGGAACAATCTCGGCCCCAATGGTGACACCTATAACGGTGGCTACGACGGCGGCGATACCGGCTGGCAGGCCCGCCTGACCGTGGGTTCGGTGATGAACCTCAATCTCGCCGGCGACTGGCAGGCGAAGCGCGGCGACTGGAACGCCTGGGTCGCCTATCGCCGCCTCGAAAGCGACGCGGTGGTCGACGCGTTTGCCGACAGCGACTTCCACATCGGCGGCACCAACAATCGCGGCTGGCAGATCGGCGGCAATTACGCGATCGCCAGGAACACCATCCTCGGCTTCCGCTGGCTGTCGGCTGAAGAAATCGCGTCTGCGCCGTTCAGCGTCGATCGCGGCTTCATCGACCTCATGACGCGGTTCTGAGGCCGACATGTCCACGTCAACGCTCCTGATTGTCTCGACTGCGCTCCGCTCCCACGGCGCCGGCCATCGCAATCGTCCGGTTCCGTCCGGCCCCCTCAACGGGCGGGACCGGGCGTTGACGCACCTTTTCCAGATCTCCGGCGCCGCTACTCGCCTGATCCGGTCCGGTTCCCCCAAAGACGGACAGGACCAGGTTGCGGTGCAGGAGGCCGTCATGGACCGGCTATGCCAACGGCCGGCCCGTGCGGCGGGAGCGGCGCTGGCCATCGGTCAGCGCCCGCTCACCCTTTTCCCGAACCCGCGCACTGGTTCACGCCAGTTCCTGCGCCGCGCAGTGACGGCGGGCTCGCCCGACACGCTCTTCATCGGGCGAGCCTCGCTTGCGCTGGCGTCTTTCGCCACCCTGTTTCTCGCCGGCAGCGCGCTTGCCCAGACGGCCGAGACGAGCGCCGAGGCGCCCCCGCTGGCGATCGAACTCGATCCGGCCGAAGTGCGCGCGCCCGCGCCGCAGCGTATCAGCGGCTCCGGCCCGCAGCCCTGTGTGATCGTCGATATCGCCGGCACACGCGCCGGGCATCTCGATTGCGCGACGGGCCGTCTTCAGGAGGCGGCGCGCGCCGCCCAGGCTGAAAGCCGCGCCGGGCTTGAAGCGCCGACGCCGGGCGCCGGCTCGCCCGATGTTCAGGTCGGCGTCGCCCATCAGGCCGCAACCCGGCTGCGCATGGGTGATGCGCTGGGCCGGTCGGTCCATCCGGAGCGGCCGAACAGCCGTCCGCCCACGACACGGGGACCGCGCTGATGACCCGCGCAATTCTTGCTGAGGAGCTTGGCCGCACCGTCCCATGGGTGCTGGCCTTCTTTCTCGCCGCCTTCCTGCTCGGTGACGGCCCGCCCGGCGCGGCCATCCCGACCTCTCGCGACATTCAAGAACATGCGGCCGCCACGCCTGCCGCAACGATGCTGGAGCCAAAACAATGACGAACACCAACCACTCGCTTCGCACGCGTCTGCTCATCGGCGCTTCGATCGGCTCCCTTCTGCTCGCCGGCGCCGCCGAGGCGCAATCGAACCGCATCGGCCAGGGCCGTGGCGGCGGCAATCCGGCGGCAGCGGCCGCCCGCGTCGCGCAGGCCGAAGCGCAGCGCGTGACCGAGCGCAACAGCGCCACCCAGCGGGCAGTCGAGGCGATGCGCCGCGCGGCGCAGACCCGCGCCCAGATGAACGACGCGCAGGTGCAGGCACGTATCGCCGCGCAGAACGCCATCAACACTATCCCCAACGGCATCGGCCAGGGCGGGCTTCGGCAGGCGCCCGGCATCGAGATCGATCCCAATCTGTGGCAAGGCGCCAATGATCCGGTTGAGAGCGCTGGCCAGGACGGGCGCACCACGGTCACGGTCGATCAGGACCAGCAGCGCGCCATCCTCACCTGGGACAGCTTCAATATCGGCCGTGAAACCGATCTGGTGTTCAACCAGGCCTATGGCGCCGACGCCGTCGTGCTCAACCGCGTGCGCGACGCCAGCCCCTCGCAGATCCACGGCACGCTCACCGCGCCCGGCACGGTGCTGATCCTCAACCAGAACGGCGTGCTGTTCGGCGGCACGTCCGTGGTCAATGTTCGCAATCTGATCGCCTCATCGGCCAATATTCTCGACAGCGATTTCCTCGACACCAATCGCGGCATCTATTCGCAGCTCTCCGGCGCCAACTATCTGCCCTCCTTCCGCGATGCGGGCGGCGCGATCACGATCGAGGCCGGAGCGCAGATCACCACCCATGCGCCTGCCAGCGCCACCCAGGGCGGCGGCTATGTCATGCTCATGGGAACCGAGGTCACCAACGAAGGCAGCATCGTCACGGCAAAGGGCCAGACCCTGCTGTCGGCCGGCGATGATTTCATCATCCGTCGGGGCTACGGCACCGAGGAGAACCAATATTCGACGACACGCGGCAATGAGGTGCGCGGGCTGATCGATGCCGAGTCCACCAGCGGGACAGTCATCAACCGCGGCCTGATCGAAGCTGCCCAGGGCGACATCACGCTGGCTGGCCGCACGATCCGGCAGGAAGGCGTTCTCGTTGCGACCACCGGCGTCAACCAGCGCGGCACGATCCATCTGCTGAACAGCGTGAGCGACGCCGAGGGCTCGGTGACGCTCGCCAGCGGCTGGGAACTGAGCGATGTCGACGGCAAGGTGGTGGGGTCCGGCGAAGGTCTCACGATCATCCTGCCGGAGCTGGATAGTGAGGATACCGCGCTCAACGGCCAGCGGGACTCGCTGATCGAACAGAGCGAGACCGCCAATACCAATCGCTATACAACCACCAATGGCGGGTTTGACGATCGCTCGCTGCTCGCCGATCGCCTGGACCAGTCGCGCATCGAAATTGTCACCGGCGGTGACGTCGTGTTCGAAGGCCGATCGCAGACCAGCGCCCAGGGTGGTCAGGTCGCGGTGCAGGCGGCTGGACGCATCACCGCCGAGGACGGGGCGCTGATCGACGTCTCGGGCGTTCAGGGCATCGCCCTCGACATGGAGTCCAACTCCATCCTTGTGAACATTCAGGGTAATGAGCTGCGGGATTCGCCGGAGAACCGCGAGAACGCCAATCTGCGTAGCACCGACGTCTGGATCGATGTGCGCGACCTGGCTCTGCTTCCGGACGGCACCGGCGGCTATGAAGGCGATCGCTGGTACACTAAGGGCGGCCTGCTCGAGGTGGGTGGTCATCTGAACAATATGGCCCATGGCATCGGTGAATGGGCGGCGATCGGCGGCACGATCACGCTCGCTGCCAATGAGGTGGTGGCGCAGCGCGGCGCGACCTTCGACATATCCGGCGGCAGCCTCGACTACCAGGCCGGTTGGGTGCTTTCGAGCCGTGTGCTGGGCGCAGACGGCAAGCTCTATGATCTCGCCAATGCGCCGGCCGGCATGAAGATGGTCGCCTGGGGCGATGCCTTCGTGCGCGAGCATTCGCGCTGGGGCGAACAATACACCCAGGTCTGGTCCCACCCGATATCGGGCGCGCGCAGCGTGCGGCGCTGGAGTGATGGCTATACGGTCGGGCGCGACGCGGGCCAGCTCATTCTCTCGACGCCGACCGCCATCATGGAAGGCGATATCATCGCCGAGGTGATCGAGGGCGAGCGGCAGGTCAATGCGCGCGCCGATGGCATCACCGATGGCTATGATGTGGCGCAGCATACCCGCGCGCAGCCGGGGTCGCTGGCTTTAGGGCGCTATGACCTGTTGGTGAGTAACACCAACCCCTATTCAGTGGAGGTGAAGATCGCGGATGTTGCGAGCATCGCTAAGCATCTCGCGACGGGGGACGCACTGCCTGAAGAGCGGAACGGCACCGCCTGGCTCGACGCAGGCCTGCTCAATCAGGCTGGTCTCGGCGGTCTCAACATCGAAACAACCGGCGTGATCGCCATCGACAATCCCCTGACACTGGCCGATGGCGGGGCGCTAAAGCTGGTTGCGCCAACGATTGACTTCAATGCGGACGTCACCGCCCATAGTGGCTCGATCAATGCGACCAACCGGGCAAGCAATCACTATGGAAGCAGCGCACAGGTTCTCCTGGATGGGAATGGGGGCTCGCTTATCGCGGTCGGTGAAGGCGTAACGCTCGATCTCACCGGCCTGTGGGTCAATACCGCCCTCAATGCTTCCGACACTGGAAAGCTGGGTTATCTCGATGGCGGCAAAGTCACCCTGGCCTCTACCCATGATCTGGCTCTGGCGGAAGGCAGCCTGATAGATGTTTCATCTGGTGGAGCGATCCTCGCCCAGAATGATACAAGGGGCGGAGCCGGCGGTGACGTTTCGCTCGTTGCGGATGGCTATAATGCTATTGTTGCGCCGGATGGCACGCTCCTGCTCGACGGGGAAATACGTGGCGTCGGCGTGCTGGGCGGCGGCACGCTACATCTCGAAACCGGCAAGACGTTCACTGTTGGCGCGGCCGATGAACAGGGCGGCACACAAGTCGATACTGCGATCTTTCAGACCGGTTTCGCTAGTTACGAGTTAGTCGGACGCAAGGGCGTGACAGTGGCCGATGGCACGGATCTGTCCGTAGTCATGCCGGTGTTGCTTTTTGGCGAATTCGCGCCGGATGCGGCTACCGGCGCGCCGCTGTCCGAAGCGCTCGACCTTTGGACGCCACCCACCTATTTGGAAAATCCGGTAGATGGCGTTTTGACCCGGCGGGGGGGAGCAAGCCTGACTATCTCCGCCACGCTGGGAGCGCCGGCTGGAAGCGATGAGGCTATTGGCGGAATTCTCATTGGACGCCAAGCTGCGATAAATGTCGATCCTGGCCAATCCATCACGTTGCTAGGCAAAAATATTGCGGTCGATGGCGGCCTTTACGCTTGGGGAGGCAATGTTACGCTGGATGTTCCTCGCCTGGCGACAGCCGTTTCTGATGGCTACGGTTCTCCCGAACCGGGCCTGATTCGTATCGGCAGCGAAGCTGTGATCGATGTCGCCGCCCGCTCTGCTACCGCCGTGGACAGGCTGGGGCGCCGTTACGGCATTGTTGCGGATGGGGGAACGATCGCCCTCGGTGGCGGCCTTGATTGGGAGGACACCGGCTCGGCCAAGGCTGCGGATGCGTTCATCGTCATCGAAACTGGTGCGCTACTCGATGCCTCCGGTACGCAGGCGACACTCGACCTTCCTTCTACGATGGGTATGCCCTCTATTACGACGCAGGTTGTCAGTGACGGCGGTACGATTGTCGCCAAATCCAATGTCGGGCTCTATCTGGACGGCACTGTGAAGGCCGAGGCCGGCGGTAAAGGCGCTGCGGGCGGAACGCTTGGCCTTGCGCTGGAATCGGCGGCCTATCGTGTGGGGGAAGCGTATGCGGACCTGCTCCGACCGCGTGAATTCATACTGTCGCAGGAGCAGGGCGAAAGCCTGCTTCCTGAAGGTTTCGGCGTCAATGGAGTTCATGGTGACCTTGTCGCGGGGACCGGATATTTCGGAGCCGACAGGATCGAGGCTGGCGGTTTCGACAACGTCTCGCTGTTGGTGAACGGCGCGCTGTCGTTTGACGGTAGCGTCACACTCTCGTTGGGCCAGAGCGCTCGTTTTTATGCGGGCACATATGCGCTGACGGTCGCCGCCGCAGAGGATAGCCGGGTATCCATTGCGACTCCTTACCTGCGCCTGGCCGGCACGACGCGCATAGGTCCTGAGCATTATGAGATGCCTTCGCTTCACTGGGGCGACGGCATATCGCAGGCGCCAACGAACGCGCTGTTCTCGGTCGTAGCCGATTTGATCGATGTGCGCGATCGGGTAGGCTTCGGCGCCCGCACTGCCGATCAATCGACCGGTGAGATATTGGATCGGCGCGGCTTCGCGCAGATCGATCTCACCAGCCGCGGCGACCTGCGGATGCTTGCAGGCACGCCGGGGCGCGGATTGCCGACCAATGCCACTACGGAACTGTCTTCCTCGGGCGACATTACCCTCACAGCAGCGCAAATATATCCGGCAACGGGTGTCGGCGGCAGAATCATGAGTGGCTATCAGGGAGAGGGTGAGGCTTTTCGGGCAGGTAGCAGTTTAACGATCCTCCGCTACGACGACAGTATTGCCGAAATACCCTATTCCGCTTTTGGCATGCTAGCCTTGGGTGCCGAAACCATCAATCAGGGCGGCGTGGTGCGCGCGCCCTTCGGATTGATTACGATCGGTTCGACCTTCAACAGACAAGTCACGTCCTTGGTCAACCTGCTTCCAGGCAGTGAGACCTCGATCAGTGCCGCCGGACTGACGATGCCTTATGGCGGAACTGTCGACGGCATCGAATATGACTACAATGGTTCGCCCGTTGCACTCACCGCCATCAGCGGTACGGACTGGGGTCATGGCCTCGAAGTGAAGTCCGCTCGTCTCGATGTGCAAAGCGGAGCGCTGCTCGATCTTTCGGGCGGTGGGGATCTTGCCGGCGCCGGCTTCATGAGCGGACGGGGCGGATCGGTGGATATCCTCAAGACCGCGCTGATCAATGCCAACCCAGGCTATGGCGCGAGCGCGAGTGGCAATGCCGTTTACGCGATAGTTCCTTCAAGCAGGTCTTCCTACGCTCCCGTCGCGCCCGATGCTGGGTATGGGAATCCGGTGGTTGGGCAACAGATCACAATCCTTGAGAGCGTACCCGGTCTCGCTGCCGGCACATACACGCTGATGCCATCCAGTTACGCGCTGCTGCCAGGCGCCTTCCGTGTTGAGATCGGTGCGGGAATGACCAGCGGCTATTCGGGTGTCAATGCGATCGGCAACGGCTCTTATCTGACGCAGGGTACACTCGGCATCGCCAATACCGCGATACGGGATACCCTGCCTAGACGGGTGACATTGACTTCCGCGGACGCTGTACGCGCGCATTCCGGCTACAACGAGATGGGCTACAACGCCTTCGTCGCGGCCGATGCCGCCCGACTGGGCATGCCGCGCGCGATGATGACTTCCGATGGCGGGACATTGGATCTTGCGTTCACCCGCGGCACCGACAGCGCGGACGGCTTGGCGCTGCGAGTGCTGGGCGACGTGAATCTTGCGGCTGCGAAGGATAGCGAAGGCTACGCTGGCGCGGTGCAGGTGCGTGGCATCGGCGAGGTCGTGGCGACCGGCGCGCAAGCATCGGCGGGGCTGGATTCCGCGTCGGTTGATGCGGGCGCGCTAAGTGCGCTCGAAGCGCCGCGCCTCATCCTCAATGCCACGCTGTCCAGCCTGTATGGCAAGAGCGGCCGCTACGTCACTGTGAATGGCGAGGGTTCGCTAACCATCCGCAGCGGCGCGGCGATCTCCGCCGCCGACATTATTATGGCCGGTTCAAAGTCCATGGGTAATGACGGGGGCACGTTGACGATCGAGGAAGGGGCCACTCTCAGCACCATTGGCATGGGTGAATCCAGCTATGATTCCGACGACGGCTATATTTTCGGCGGCCTCGGCGTGCTGGCCCTCTCCAACGGGTGGTTCAATCTGTTCCTTCAGGAAGAAAATCCCAATTCTCCCGATGGCCTCTACGTTAATGTTGGAGCATGCGTGACCGATGCTTGCGACCGGACGACGCAACTCCTGTCCGAAGGGACCATCGCTCTTGCGACCAATCGCGTGCTCACCATCGAGAAGAAGGTGGCATATGGTACGCGCAGGCTGGTACTGGGCGTATCCTCGGTAAATCTGGGAGAGAGTGCGGCGCTGGCGGCAGCCGAGGCAAGCGGACAGTTGCCGGATGGGCTGGAACTCAACCAGACCCGCCTTGCCGAGATCCTGGCGGGGAATAACGCGACGCACGCGCCGGCGGTCGAGATGCTGGAGCTCAATGCAACAAGAGCGGTCAATGTCTATGGCGCGGTTGACCTTGATGCCTCGTCGCTCGATCAACTCGTGTTCGGCACGCCTGCTATCTTTGGTTATGGCGCCGATAGCGATGTCGCGACGATCCACGCGGGCGAATTCATCTGGACCGGCACGGACGGTGAGGCAGGCGCTCCGGTCGCCGGTCTGCTGGGTAAGGGCATGCTTGATATCCGGGCGAACTCGATCCTCTTCGGTCATGGGGCGAACACCCAATCTTCCACGGGTATCGATGAGCGGCTTGTGCTCGGCTTCGGGCAAGTCAACCTCACAGCAGCCGAGCGTATTGTCAGCAGCGGCAAAAGCATGCTTTCGGTCTATGAAACACGCGGCGACTATGTGACCGGTAAGGGCTGGGATTATCAGGGCGGCAACCTTGTCGTCACTGCTCCTGTGCTGACCGGGGAAGCCGGATCGATGCTCACCGTGAGGGCAGGCGGCGACGTGAGCGTGATGGCGCCGGAGGGCGTGGCGGGTGAGGTCGCCAGCGATGCGCTGGGGGCGCAGCTGGCGATTTACGGTCGCAACCTTTCGATTGACAGCGCGGTGATCCTGCCATCGGGAAAGCTCACGCTGTCGGCAAGCGGCGACCTCGTGCTCGGCGACCTGGCTCGCATCGATCTTTCGGGTCGAGCGGTCGAGATGGTTGACGTCACGCAGTATAGTTGGGGCGGCGATCTTCTGATGGAAAGCACGGGCGGCAATATCTCTGCCAGCGCCGGTTCGATCATTGACCTGTCCGCCGTCAACAATCGCGCGGGCACGATAAGTGTCACCGCACTTGGCACAGGTGCCGGACATGTCGATCTGGCGAGTACGATTCTCGGTTCCGCTACGGGCAGGGCCGATGCCGGAGGCTCCGAAATCGCCTACAACGGAGCGGAGTTGGCGGTCCAGGCGCAGTCCCTTGCGGATTTCGGAGAGCTAAACACCCAGCTTAACGCAGGCGAGGTTTTCGGAGCAAGGCGCTTTCGCATCCGACAAGGTGACCTCACCGTGGGTGACGGCGTGAAGGCGCAAGATGTTCAGATTGTGCTCGATGGTGGCAGCCTTACCATCGAGGGGACGATTGATGCCAGCGGTCAGGGGGTCGGCGCAATCCGTCTTGCGGCCATTGGCGATCTCGTCGTCAACGGCGCGCTCGATGCCCATGGCACGGGTCTTCGCGTAGATAGCTATGGTCAGATTATCGATAGCCCCAACCGCGCGGTTGTCGATCTCTCCAGCACGGCGGGTACGCTGGTCCTCGGCGACAGCGCGCGGATTGACCTGCGTGCCGGTACCGATGTGCCTGGCCAGAACGATGGCGCAGCACGGGGCTCGCTCGACTTGAACGCGCAGCGCACGGCAACGGACGACGTCGCAATAGACCTGGGCGGCATGGTAGACATCCAAGGCGCCAGGTCGATCGCCGTCAATGCCTTCCGCACTTATGACGATGCGCCGCTGGCCGATCTGCCGGACGTTTCCGGCGAACGGCCCCAGCTTGTCACCCAGGCTTATCTCGACCGGATTGACCTCGACAGCACCACCTTCATCAATTTGGCGTTGGGCAATGCAGCGCTTTCCGCTCGCCTGGCGGGGCTGGGACAATATCATCTGCGCCCTGGTGTTGAGATCGTGAGCAATGCAGCGGTCAATCCTTCAGGAACGCTGACGGTGCTCGGCGACCTCGATATGTCGGGCTATCGTTACGGACCGGAAGCCAACCGGATCGATCCGGCGCTGCGCGGTTTCGGCGAGCCGGGCGTACTGGTGCTGCGGGCCGCCGGCGACCTCAACATCCTAGGCAGCATCACTGACGGTTTCGCGCCACCCGCCGCCACGGCTGATGACGATGGATGGGTGCTCACGGAAACCAAAGGTCCTAACGGACTCGTCGGCGGCCTCACTCCCTTTGGTGGGGATATCATCATTCCGATCGACGGTGTCGTGCTGGATACGGGAACGACTTTCCCGCGGGAAGCGACGCTGAATTATGACGTGCCCGTTGGCGCTCTCACTCTTCCCGCCGGCACGGTGCTGCCGGTCGACGTGGCGCTGACTGGACAGCTCACGCTCGGCGCCGGATCTGCCCTATCCGCCAACATCTATAATGCCGATGGATCGGTGGCTTATTCTGCGGGGATGGTGCTCGACAATATGGTGACGTTGACGCCGGGGATGAAGCTGGGCGCGGGCACTGCGCTCTCCAGCAGCGCAGCGGTGGATGCCTTGATCTGGCCCAAGGGCGCGCCCTTGCCGGTCGAAATGGTGACGAACGAACGGATCACTTTGCCACGTGGGGCCCTCATCCCGTCAATGACGGACGTTCAACTTGTCGATGATCTTGGTATCAACCTCCGTCCATCCGATCAGGGATTCATCAATCGCAATTGGGCCGTGGCCCCGATGCTGGCTTCGGGCACCAGCAGCTGGAGCTTCCAACTCGTTGCTGGGGCAGATGTCGCCTCGGCTGATCGCAAGGCGCTCGATCCGGCCTCGGTCGGGACGATTCGGCTGGCAGACACCCACTATAGTGGTACGCCGGCGTTCAGTAGCACGGGCAGCGAGATACTCGTATGGGCAGAAGGTAACTGGCTGGGCTACGAACCGGGCACGCCGGTTTCGGAAGAGGAGGCATCATGGTGCGAGTATGACTCGACATTGTGCGCCATGCAGGAAGTCGGTGGCGAGATACTCGTCTGGGCGGACGGCAACTGGCTAGGCTATGAGCCCGGCACGCCGGTTTCGGAAGAGGAAGCGTCATGGTGCGAATATGATTCGACATTGTGCGCCGTGAAACAGACAGGCGGCGACCAGATTGTCTGGGCGCCTGACAACTGGCTGGGAATGCCTGCGGGCGAGCCCGTGTCAGAAGATGAACAAGCAGCCTGGTGCGCTCCCTTCCCTGATTTGTGCCTCGTTCAGGAAGGCGGTGGGCCGAAGGTTTGGACGGGATATGATTATGTCGCGCCGGGTATCAGCGTGATCCGAACGGGTACGGGCGATCTGTCGCTGACGGCGGCGGGGGACATCCGCATGTCCTCGCTCTATGGAATCTATACTGCCGGCACGGCGACCGATCCGGGCGATGGCTACGACCTTCGGCGTGGAACCTTGCCAACTGGCGTGGTGCTTGGCGGCGATACAGATTATTCGGCCACCCTTGCCAGTTATCATGCCTGGTATCCTGACGGTGGGGGCAATCTGGCGATCACGGCCGGCGGCGATCTAGTCGGTGATATCCTGGGTTTCCGCATGCTGGAGAACGGGCAGAGCTATCAATCGAGTGCGGTCGCCGGCAACTGGTTGTGGCGGCAGGGTTCGGGTGGCGCCGTCACGGATGAAAAGATCCCGACGGCATGGTGGATCAACTTCGGCACCTATGTTTCCTCGGCAAATGGCAGCAGCATTGCGAACCCGGCAATAACCGGCTTTACCGGCTTCGGCACGCTTGGCGGAGGCAATCTGACAGTTCGTATTGGCGGAGATGCGGGCCGCACGGCCAAGCGTGGCGGTGAAAACACTTCATTTAACTATGGTGATAGTCGTAGCGAAGGCCTTGTTCTGGCTGTTGGTTCGACCGGTCGTGTGGCAGCGGACGGCACGCTGAGGCTCACCGGGGGCGGTGACATGGTCATAAGGATCGGCGGGGCGCTCAATCCTTATGTCGAAGGTGATGCCGCCAATGCCAAAGCCAGCCTCGGTGGCAGCATTGTCAACCTGCGGGGATCGACCAGTGTTGATGCCGATTCGATCGGCGCCGTACAGGCCGGCTATCGCTCAATGTCTCTTCCTAATCCGCTCGATCCGCGCGGCACCGATCCGTTCGAGACCACGAAGGCGGAGGCGCTATCGGGTGTCACACTGGTGCCGGGCGATTCAGTCTTTACGGTGCGGACCCTTGGCGACCAGGTGATTGCCGGCGCAGGCGACGCCACACGCAGCATCGGTCTCAATACGCAGCCCTTCACGGTGAATGGGGTCAACTATGGGGGCGGCGGCAACAGCTGGTTCAGCCTCTGGACCGATCACACTGCCATCAATCTACAGTCGGCAGGCGGAGACATCGCGCCGGGCAAGCATGGGATCGAAACGAGCCAGACACTGATCGCCGCGGCCGACATTGCCGACACCTGGCCGGCGATTCTGCGGGTCACGGCGATGGGCGGAGATCTCTATTTCGGCGCATCGGCAGGCATGACGAATGATCTCGTGACCCGCGACCGCCTCTCGCCCTCGCCTTCCGGCGAACTCTCATTGTTGGCAGCAGGGTCCATTTATGGTGGCGATCTGACACGTTCCTCAAACCTCGCGTCGCGCCATGTAATCAGCGTGTCTTTCACCGACACGCTCCTGCCGACACCATTTAACCCGGCATTTGTCGGACGCGAAGATGGCCGGTACAGCGAACGCGCCATGAACCTCTCGCTCGATGGTTCGGCAATCGACGCAACCAACAATGGCGAACTCAAGACGTGGAACGATACATATTCGCTCTTCGCCTTCGGACCCAACTCAGCTGCCGTCTCGTCGTCGAACTGGGCTGATCGACTTCCTGTGCGAATCTATGCTGTCGGGGGCGATATCGTCGGCCTGGGCAGTGGTGAAATGCTCAGCTTTAATTCGGGAAGTGGGCGCACCTTGTTGGACTGGTATGTCGGCGGAGGCCCGCTGCGCATGACTGCTGGGCGTGACATCGTTGCAAGCGGCACCGTGGGCGCATCCAATCTCATCGTCCACAGCAACGATACTGATGTTTCGGTGATTTCGGCCGGTCGGGACATCATCTACAGCAACTTCGACATTGCCGGTCCGGGGACGCTTGAGGTCACAGCGGGGCGCAACATCCTCCAGGAGGATCGGGGTTCCTTCACCTCGATCGGGCCGATCCGGGCCGATGATACGTCCGATGGCGCCTCGATCGCGTTGATAGCGGGCATGACCGGCGTGAACTGGGATGCGGTGCGGGACTTCTATCTCGATCCGTCTCGGCTGGCCGATCCGGCGCGTCCTCTGGGCGAACAGAATGGCGTGACCGACGAGGGCATTGTCGAGAGCGTCGGCAAGTTGGTGAAGGTCTATGACGCCGAACTCGCCGCCTGGCTGTTCGACCGTTACGGCTACGTCGCTGAGGGTTCATTTGCCGAATTCGTCTCCGCTAATGGGCTGGTCGACGCGAATGGCGTGAAGCTTCCCGCCGCACAGCTCGGGGAGCGCCTTTCGGCCCTGGGCTTCAAGGATGCGGCGACCAACCAGGGCAATCTCTCGGCCCTGCTGCGCTCGACCGATATGTTCGACTATGGCTATGCCGATGGCGCAGCGTCGCTGAATGAAGCGCAGTCCGGCTTACTGACACAGGTGCAGGAGCGGTTCGACGGTCTCTCACCGGAGCAACAGCGCATCTTCCTGCGGCAGGTCTATTTCTCGGAACTGCGTGAAGGCGGACGCGAATATAACGACGCCGATGGCCCGCGCCTCGGTTCCTATCTTCGCGGGCGTCTCGCGGTCGCTACCTTGTTCCCGGACAAGGATGCAGACGGCAATGTCATCGACCGCAGCGGCGATATCATCATGTATCGCGGCTCGGGCGTTCGCACCAACTTCGGCGGCGACATCGAAATGATGGCGCCCGGCGGCCAGATCGTCGTCGGCGTTCAGAATGTGATGACCGACGAGGACCAGAAGACCGCCGGCGTCATGACGCAGGGCAGTGGCGATATCCGCATCTTCAGCGAACAATCGCTCCTGCTCGGTCTCTCACGCATCATGACCACCTATGGCGGCAGCATCCTCGGCTGGTCCGAGGAGGGCGACATCAACGCCGGACGCGGGGCGAACACCACGGTGCTGTATACCCCGCCACTTCGCACATATGACGCCTATGGCAATGTTCGCCTCGCCCCGCAGGTGCCCTCGTCCGGCGCGGGCATCGCCACGCTGAACCCGATTCCCGAGGTGCCGGCCGGTGACATCGACCTGATCGCGCCTTTGGGCACGATCGATGCGGGCGAAGCGGGCATCCGCGTGTCGGGGAACATCAACCTCGCCGCGCTCCAGGTGCTCAACGCCGCCAACATCAAGGTGCAGGGCGAAGCCGCCGGCATCCCGGTGGTCGCGGCGGTCAATACCGGCGCGCTCACCTCGGCCTCCTCGGCCTCCAGCGCCGTCGCCAATCAGGCGGCGGAGCTGGCCGAGCGGGCGCGGCCGCAGGTTCGGACCGAGATCCCGACGATCCTGAACGTCCGCTTCCTCGGCTTCGGCGAGTAAGCCGAACAGTTTGGGCCGAATGGTCGGCCCGCTCCCACCGGGACGGCGGCAGTCCACTGCCGCCGTCCCGGACTACCTCATTCGGAGATTGTTTAATCATGGCAGACAACGCCAATGCTGCGGCCTCGACCGCTGCCCCCATGCTTCCGCTCTTCTACAAGGCCTTGCAGCCGCTCCATTCGACCGTTCACGCTGACTGGCGCCTGAAGGCCGGCGATGTGTCCTTCGCGGCCGAAACGCCATTCCTGCCGATCGTGGCGAGCGAAATCGTTGCGGCGGCACGTAGCTATCCGGTCCTATTCGCCGGCGACACCGCGCAGCCGATCGTCGTGCTGGGCCTGGAGCCGACCAATCTCTTCGTCGAGGACGGCCGCTGGGCGAGCGATTGCTACATCCCCGCTTATGTCCGCCGATATCCCTTCACCTTCGTCAGGACCGAGGAGCCCGACGGCTTTGCCCTGTCGATCGACAGCGGTTCGGATCGGGTCGTCCAGGGCGGGACTGAAGGTACGGCGCTGTTCGAGGACGGCAAGCCCTCCGCGTTGACGCAGCAGGCGCTGGAGTTCTGCACAGCGTTCGGCCGGGAAGCGGAACTGACCAAGCTGTTCACGGATGCGCTGAAGGAAAAGGATCTGCTGGTCGACCGGCGGGCGGATGCGACCCTGCCCGATGGCCGCAAGCTGGGTCTCAATAACTTCCTGATCGTCGACGCTCAGAAATTTGCAGGCCTCGATGATGAGACGGTCGTTGCCTGGCACAAGCAAGGCCTGCTTGCGCTCGTGCATCATCACCTGGCCTCGCTCGACCGCTTCCGCGCGCTGGTCGATCGGCAGGCGCTGCGTCTCGTCGCGGAACCGTCATCGTCAGGTGCTTCGAACGAACCCGCTACTGCCGAGGCCGACGCCCCGGCAAAGTCCAACAAGTCCAGGAAAGTCGTATCATGAACAGCCGTCCTCTTCTCCTCTCCGCCCTTATTCTCGCTTCCGCCTTCACAGGCGCCTCTGCCTGGGCGCAGACGGTCGGTGGCGGACAGGCACCTGCCGCTGCCCCAGCCGCGCAGCCCCTTGGCGGCCCAGTCGTGCCCGGTGTCTGCCTGCTCTCGCGCGAAGCCATCTTCGCCAATGCCGCTGTCGGCAAGGCCGCGTCTGCGCGTCTGGCCGAGCTGACCCGCGCCGCTCAGGCCGAAATCGACGGGCAGCGCCCGGCTCTGGAAACCGAAGCACGCGCACTCGAAGGTCAGCCCGACAATGCGGCCAACCGTCAGCGCCGCGAAACCTTGGCGCGCAACTGGCAGGCGCTGCAAACGCAGGCCGCCCATTCCAGCCGTGAGATCGACGCGACCCGCGCCAAGGCGCTGGAGCGCATCGCGACCGAAGCGCAGCCGGTCATTGCCCAGGTCTATCAAGCCAAGAATTGCGGCCTGCTGTTCGATCGCGGCGCGGCGCTCGGCGGCAATTTCGCCAACGATCTGACAGCGGACGTCGTGCGCGCGCTGGATGCCCGCATCCAGACCATCAGCTTCGAACGCGAGCGCCTGCCGCAGCAACAGCCAGCCGTCCAGGCGCCAGCGCAGCGATAGGCCGGAAAGAGGGAAGCGACCATGGGGACGATCCTGATTGCCCTTGCGGCCTTCATGCTGGGGGTTCTCATCACCAGCCTGTTGGCCCTTGGCGCGATCGCAATCCTCTACCGCGAGGCGGAGGCCATGGTCGATTCCTACATGAACGCCATCCCCGGCGCCTGCATCCCTCGGGGTAGCCGGGACTGGCGGCCGCGCATCATCGCCGGCGGAGGCGCCGGTGTCTGAGGGTCCGGTCGCCGGCGTTCGCGGGTTAGCGGGCTGGGTCCAGGCGATCCGTGCTGATTGCGTTGCCGAACAAAAGCGCCGGGCGCGGGTCCGGGCGGTCAAGCGGAGCCGCCCGGTCGGCGCTTTCGAGCTTCATTTCTATCGCATGGTGAGTGTCGCAGCCGCAGTGCTTGTCGGCCTCATGTTTCTGGGAGCGCGCTGATGCGGTCTACCTCCAAATCCTCACCTTTGTCCCGCGTCACACGCTGGATTGCGGCCCTTGTCGGCGCCGGGATCGCCTCGACCACGCCTGTTGCGGCGCAGAGTGTCGCGCCTTCGGCCGCGCCGGTCGAATGGGTGCGCTACGCCGAGTTCGCGACAACCTCCATCACCGGTTGGCTCGAGGCGCACAACGAGCCGGCGACAGGTCTGCGCGCCTATCTCGATGCGACCCGACCCGCACCAGACGCGGCAACCGCGCCCCTGGTCATCAAGGTCTGGATCGAGCGCGACGGCAAAATCTCACGCATCGACTATCCTGCCTTCACCCATGCGGAGGCCAATGCCGATATGCAGGCGCTGATCGTCGGCCAGCAGCTCGCGGCCGCGCCGCCGCGCGACATGCTGCTGCCGCTCCGCATCGCCGTCCAGCTGGATGCGCCGGCATCAGCTCCAGCGCCTGCCGCAAGCGAGACGTCGCTTCCGCGGACATGACCCTTACTCTTCCCCTTTCCGGCTCGATCCGATCATGATGAAGCGGTGGCTCCACGGCCTTCGCTGGCAGCGCTCCCGCCGGTTCGAGAACGCGGTGTCGCTCGCAGTCGAAGAGCTTCTGCTTGAACATGGCGACGCAGCGTTGGATCAGGCCCGCCGCAAGGCACGTCCGCGCGACCAGCCCACCCGCCGAGAGGGACCTGGGAGGCGGCCTGACGTTGACGAAATGATGATGGGCGCAAAATTCTAAGCACAAATTGTCCATTAATATTTACCCACCCTCTCGAGGGTAGCGCAGGCTAGCGATTATTCAGTCGCCGCGGCCCCGGTCCCGACCGCCCCAGTTCATCCATCGGATTGCGTAGCGGACATTCCTCAAGCGACAGGCAGCCGCAGCCGATGCAGCTCACGATCTGGTCGCGAAGCTGAGTCAGCGACATGATCCGCTCGTTGAGCATGCCGGTCCAGGCATCGGTGAAATTCCGCCAGTCCCGCGCGGTTGGAACATGGTCGTGCGGCATATCGGCCAGCGCGTCCTTGATGATCGCCAGCGGGATGCCGGCACGCTGGGCAATGCGGATGATGGCGATCCGGCGCAGGACGGAGCGGTGATAACGGCGCTGGTTTCCTTCCGTGCGCCAGCCCGCGATCAGACCCTGCTTCTCGTAGAAATGAACCGTCGAAACGGGAACGCCGCTGCGGCGCGCCACTTCGCCAACGGACAGCGCCTGCGGCATCGCGGGAGACATAAATAGTCCTTGACCTCAACAAATGTTGAGGTTGTATGAGGCAGGTCGGCTTGTTCCGCAAGCATCCATTCCGTCCGAACTCGCGGACATAAACCGGAGCCGACATGAGCTTGATCGAGCGCACGAAAGCGCGCCTCCCACACATTCGCACCATCCTTGCAACGGTCTTCGCCCTTGCCCTTGTGCTGGGAGGCTTGTTCGTCTGGCGCATGCTCAAGGCGGGACAGGCGCAGGAGTGGCATCAAGCACCGCTGCCCGTGGCCGCCGTGCAACTGGAGCCAAGGAACGTTCCCCTGTCCCTGGAAGCGATCGGCACTCTCAGGGCCGTGCGCGAAGTCGAATTGTCAGCCGAAGTTGCCGGTCGCGTTTCGGTAATCCGGTTTGATTCGGGCGCAGAGGTCGGTGCCGGGGCCTTGCTTGTTCAGCTTTTCGACGGGCCGGAACGGGCGGACCGGGACGCGGCGCGGGCAA
This sequence comes from Sphingobium sp. WR1, assembly GCF_059693745.1. NCBI lineage: Bacteria > Pseudomonadati > Pseudomonadota > Alphaproteobacteria > Sphingomonadales > Sphingobiaceae > Sphingobium > Sphingobium sp. WR1. The sequence continues at coordinate 66,796 of NZ_JCATID010000025.1, forward strand.
GGGCTGCCTTCGCGCGCATGCAGGTTGTGCGCTCGGAAGAGCTTGCACCGAGCGGCGCGGAACCGCGCGAACAGCTTGAAGAGCGCCGCGCGGAACGGGATCAGGCGCTTGCGGCGGTGCGCCAGCTCGACGCCCGGCTGATCCAGAAGCAGGTGCGCGCGCCCTTTGCCGGACAGATCGGCATCCGCCGCGTCAATCCCGGCCAGTATCTCAATCCCGGCGATCCGATCGCCACGCTGACCGACCTGTCGCGCCTTTATGTGGAATTCGCGCTGCCGCAGCAGAACCTCGGGATGATCAAGCCGGGCGCCACGGTCACGGTCGCGAGCGATGCCTATCCGCAGCGGACATTCACCGCGCGCGTGAACGCGGTCGAACCCCGGATCGGCGAGGACACGCGCAATATTGCCGTACAGGCGATCCTGCCCAACCCCGACCGGGTGCTTCGCCCCGGCATGTATGTCACCGCCTCGCTGGTGCTGCCGCCCCAAACAGGTTCGCTCGTCGTTCCGGCGACGGCTATCCAGACATCGGCGCAGGGCGACAGCGTGATCGTCATTCGCGGCAAGGATGCCCGGAAAGGCGGCAAGGCGGAGTTCGTTCCGGTCCGCACCGGACGACGAATCGGCAATGACATAGTGATCGAACGGGGCCTGAAGCCCGGCGATGTCGTGGTGACGGCAGGGCAGCTTCGCATCCAGCCCGGCGCGGACGTGACCGTGACCGCCCCCGCACGAGCTGGAGGCCGCTGATATGGCGTTCACCGACATCTTTATCCGTCGCCCCATCCTCGCGATCGTGGTCAGCCTGCTGATCCTGCTGGTGGGCGTCAGTGCGACGTTCAGCCTTCCGGTCCGGCAATATCCCCGGATGGAAAGCGCGACGATCACGATCGACACGGCGTTTCCCGGCGCGACGCAGGATGTGATGCAGGGTTTCGTCACCACGCCCATCGCCCAAGCCATCGCGACCGCCAGCGGCATCGAGTATATAACCTCGACATCGCTGCAAGGCAGCAGCCGGATCAGCGCGAAGCTGGTGCTCAATGCCGACGCGGACCGGGCGATGACGGAAATCCTCGCCAAGGTGCAGCAGGTCAAGTTCCGCCTGCCCACGGGCGTTACCGATCCCGTCATCACCAAGATCACCGACGGCGCTTCGGCGATCCAGTATATCTCCTTCATCAGCGACGATCTGCCGCCGCCGCAGCTGGTGGATTTCGCGACGCGCGTCGCCCAGCCGCTTCTGACCTCGGTCCGCGGTGTGGCATCCGCCCAGATCAGCGGCGGCGCGCCGCTGGCAATGCGCGTGTGGGTCGATCCGGTGAAGCTCGCCGCGCGCGGCCTGACGGCGGGCGATATCGCGGCCGCCTTGCGCGCCAACAATGTGCAGGCGTCCCCCGGAAAGCTGAAGGGCGAGAATACCGCGATCAACATCACCGCCGGCACCGACTTGCGGGATGTGGAATCCTTTCGCCGCATGGTCGTGAAGACCGGCAACAGCGGCGTCGTGCGGCTGGGGGATATCGCCACCGTGGAGCTTGGCGGCCAGAATTATGACGCTGCCGCGCAGGCCTCCGGCCGCCCCGGCGTGTCCATCGCCATTTCGCCGACGCCGGACGGAAACCCGCTGGAAATCGTCGCAGCGGTAAAGGCGCTGCTGCCGGAAATCCAGCGCGTCGCCCCGCCGGGGGTGGAGGTTGCCAATGATTTCGACGTCGCCCATTTCGTCAACGCCTCCATCGATGAGGTCGAGCGCACGTTGATCGAGGCAGTCCTGATCGTGGTTGTCGTGATCTTCCTGTTCCTCGGCTCTCTGCGCGCCGTCATCATCCCCATCGTCACCATTCCGCTTTCGCTGCTGGGCACGGCGGCGCTGATGCTGGCGTTCGGTTTCTCCTTCAACTTGCTGACGCTGCTGGCGATGGTCCTTGCCATCGGGCTGGTGGTCGATGACGCGATCGTCGTCGTCGAGAATATCCACCGGCATATCGAGGAAGGGCTGAAGCCGTTCGACGCCGCCCTGGTCGGCGCGCGGGAAATCGTCGGGCCGGTGATCGCGATGACGATCACGCTCGCCGCCGTCTATGCCCCGATCGGACTGATGGGCGGCCTGACAGGGGCGCTGTTCCGCGAATTCGCCTTCACGCTGGCAGGCTCCGTCATCGTCTCCGGCGTGGTCGCGCTGACTTTGTCGCCCATGATGAGCGGCAAACTGCTCCATTCGAAACTGGGCGAAGGCAGGCTGAGCCAGGCCATCGAGCGCAGCATGCACCGCCTCACTACCGGCTATTCCCGCCTGCTGGACCGGACGCTGGCGGCGCGGGCGGCCGTCCTGATCGTGGGCGTCGCCATGCTCGGCGCGATTGTGTTGCTGTTCACCGGCGCCCAGCGCGAACTCGCCCCGCCGGAGGACATGGGATATGTCTTCGTGCAGACCAAGGCGCCGCAATATGCCAACCTCGATTACACGCGGCGCTATAGCGATGAAGTCGAGCGCATCTTCCAGACCCTACCCGAGTTCAGGAGCAGCTGGTTCGGCTCGGGCGGCGATAACAACGCCAATGGCGGGTTCGGCGGCGTCGTGCTCAAGGACTGGGCGGAACGGGACCGTTCGGCCGACGACATTCAGGCGGAGCTGACCGCGCGCACGGCGGCGGTGACCGGCGTCTATGCGACCGCCTTTCAGGACAGTCCCTTGCCTGCGGGCAGCGGCGGCCTGCCGGTGCAGATGGTGATCCGCTCGGCGGACGATTTTCCGCAAATCTACCAGACGCTCGAAACCATCAAGGGCGCCGCCTGGGGCAGCGGACTGTTCGCCTTCGTGGACAGCGACCTCGCCTTCGACAGCCCCGAAGCGCACATCACCATCGACCGCGCGAAAGCGGGCGAAATGGGCGTCAGCATGTCCGAAGTCGCCGACACGCTGGCGATCCTCGTTGGCGAGAATTATGTGAACCGGTTCAACTGGCACGACCGTTCCTATGACGTGATCGCGCAGGTTCCGCAGAGCCGCCGGCTCGCGCCCGACGATCTCGGCCGGTTCCAGGTGAGAACGGCGTCGGGCAGTCTCGTTCCGCTCGCCACCATCGCCAGCGTTGAAATACGCCCACAGCCTAACCGGCTGCCGCAGTTCAACCAGATGAACAGCGCCACGCTGTCGGCCGTGCTGCTGCCGGGCGTGACCATGGGACAGGCGGTGGACTTCCTGCAAAGCCAGACGCTGCCCGCGGGCACGAGCGTCGACTGGCTGTCGAACAGCCGGCAATATGTGCAGGAAGGCAACCGGCTGACCGTCTCCTTCGGCTTCGCGCTGGTGGTAATCTTCCTCGTGCTGGCGGCGCAGTTCGAGAGCTTCCGCGATCCGCTGGTGATCCTCGTCACTGTGCCGCTGGCGATATGCGGGGCGCTGGCGCCGCTCTATCTCGGCTATGCCACGCTCAACATCTACACCCAGATTGGGCTCGTCACGCTGATCGGGCTGATTTCCAAGCACGGCATCCTGATGGTGTCCTTCGCCAACGAGATGCAGCGGCATGAAGGCTGGAGCCGGGTCGAGGCGATCCGCCATGCGGCGGCGGTGCGGATGCGGCCGATCCTGATGACCACCGCGGCGATGGCCGCCGGCCTCGTGCCGCTGCTGTTCGCCGGGGGCGCCGGGGCGAACAGCCGCTTTGCCATCGGCATCGTCGTCGTCATGGGCCTGCTGGTGGGGACGCTATTCACGCTGTTCGTGCTGCCCACCGTCTACTCCCTGCTGGCGGGCGATCACCGCCCGAAGGAGCCGACCGAAACCGGCGAATACCCGGCTGAAGGGGGTCTGGCCCATGCGTAAGTCCCGGCTCTCTCTTATCCTCTTGCCGCTGCTCGCTTCGGCTTGCGCGGCCGGCCCTGCCTATGCCCCCCCGCAGACCCCCGCTGCGTCGGCAGGGCCGTTCATCACGACGGCCGACGGCATCGACCGGGCTGGCGACCTGCCCGACGATTGGTGGCGGCTCTACCGCGATCCGGCGCTCGACAGCCTGATCGAGCAGGCCCTCGCGGCCAACACGGACCTGCGCGTCGCATCGGCCAATCTCGCCCGAGCGCGCGCGATCGTGCAGGAGGCGCGCGCCGGACGGCTGCCATCCACCGAGCTGTCGGGCGGCGTCAGCTATGGCGATTCCACGCGGGTCGGCGCGCCGGTCGGCAATGACGCGCAATGGTCGCAGAACGCCGGAGTCGCGCTTTCATGGGAAGCCGATCTGTTCGGCCGGATCGGGCGCGCCATCGAGGCGGCGCGCGCCGATGCCGAAGCGGTCGAAGGGGCCCGCGATGCCGTGCGCGTGACCGTCGCTGCGGAAACGACCCGCGCCTATCTGGACGCCTGCGCGGCGGCTTACGCTTTATCGGTGGCGCAGCAGTCGTTGCAGACCAGCACGGAAAGCCGGCGCGTGGTGACGGAGCAGGCGCGCGCGGGATCGGCAAGCCGGCTAGACGTGGAACGGGCCGCAGCAGCGGAGGCGACCGCCAAGGCAGCGCTTCCGGCGTTCGAGGGACAGCGGCAGGTCGCCCTGTTCGAACTTGCGGCCCTGTTGGGCACGACGCCGGACAATGTGCCGGAAACGGCGCGGCTCTGCGCGGTGCCGCCTGAACCCGCTGCCGCCGTTCCCATCGGAGACGGCGCGGCATTGCTGCGGCGAAGGCCCGATCTCAGGCAGGCCGAGCGCCAGCTTGCGGCCGATACGGCGAGGATCGGGGTCGCCACGGCTGATCTCTATCCAGTCATCAGCCTTGGCGGTTCCGGCACCTTCTTCCGCAACGACGTGGTGCGGGGAAGCGATTCCTTCAGCTTCTCGCTCGGCCCGCTGCTGTCGTGGCGGTTCCCCAACATGTCGGTCGCCCGCGCGCGGCTGCGTCAGGCGGAGGCGCGGGGCGAGGCATCGCTGGCCGCGTTCGACGGGAAGGTCATCACGGCGCTCAAGGAGGTCGAACAGGCCCTCGCCATCGTCGCGACCGGACAGCGTCAGCTGGCCGCGCTGCGCGAGGCGCAGGACCGATCGGCGTGGGCTTACGAACTTGCCGACAGGCGCTATCGCGCCGGTTCGATCGGATTGCTCGATGTGCTGGTCGCTCAGTCCGACTTGCTGGCCGCGCGAGCCTCCCACGCCGCTTCGCTGCGGCGACTGTCGCTGGCGCGGGTTGATTTGTTCAAGGCGCTCGGCGGCGGCTGGCAGCAAGCGCGGTCGACCAACAGCGCCCTCCTTTCCGAAAGGTCAGTAAAGTGAATAAGGCTCTTCCCGTATTATCGACGATATTGGCGTGGCCGCAGGCGGCATTTTTCCTGTTCGGAGCCTATGGCAACGCCTTCATCTCCGAAGAATATGCCGCCGCCTATGCGGCCTGGGGCTATCCGGACTGGTTCCATTACGTCACGGCCGCGCTGGAACTGACCGCCGGCATATTGCTGATACGGTCCGCCACCCGCGCGTTCGGCGCCGCGCTCGGAGCCGTGGTCATGGCGGCCGCGACGCTCACGACCTTGGTGAATGCGGATTACGGCCATGCTGTCGCGCCTGCCGTGGTGTTCGCAGTGTCGCTCGCCGTTCTCGGCCTTTCCCTCGCTTTGAGGCGGAATAGAAGCAGATGAGCGGCGAGGCTGCGGTCATCACACTGCCGTCGTCAATCCGGGTTAAGCCGGGGTGACCACTCTTCCCCATCTGATGCTTCATCGGCAAGCTGCCGAAGCGCGTCGTTACGCCTGAAGGACAATATAACGAAAACGGCGGCGATCGCGGCGACAATGCTGAAAGCAAACCCGCTGGAATATCCCGCCACCCCGGCAATGGCGGTGACAGTGGCGGAGGTTCCGATCTCACCCAGATCGCGGCTGCTTTGTACGACTGTCATGTCGGTCCCGGCTTGCCTTGCCCTTGCGGCGAAGCGCATTGCGAGGGTCATTGCGGCGACCGATGCGCCCCCGCTGCCAGCCGAACCCAGCAGGATGGCGACAAGAGCGATATGCCTTTCGACCGGCAGAATGGCTGATGCCTGCATGATCCAGAGGCATGCGCCTGCGCAGGACAGCCCAAGACTGAGCAGCAGGACGCGCGCGATGCCCATCCGGCGCACGAGCCACGCCCCTCCGCCGCATCCAACGACCACTGTCACGACCCCGCCGATCATGCCGATTTGGCCGATGGCTTCCAGCGCCCAGCCTCTATCGATCAGGAAGAGCTTGGACAAACCAAAGACGGAGCTCGCTGTTACGGCCGTCAGCAAGGCAATAGCCAGCACGGAAACTGCTCCCGGCCGCCGGACGAAGCGTGACAGACTGGCGTGTTCCGGCCTGGTGGTTGATTGCGCCGCTGGTGCCGGCTCCCGCCACAGGAGTATCAGCACAAGGCCCGAAAGGACGATCAGTGCCATGGCCGCCAATGCCGCTTGCCTGCCCAGCATTCCGGCGAGGATCAGGCACCCGGCGCCGCCGATGAAGAACCCGATCATGGTGCCGCCGACCTGCACCGCATTGGCGCGAACCAACATCGCGCCCTCGAAATTCTCGGCGCCAAGACCGTCGGTTGCCGTGTCCTGCGTCGCCGACGCCAGCGAGGCCAGCGCGAACAGTGCGATCGCAATGGGCGTGGTCGCTTCGCCGATACCCAGTATCGCCACCGCCGCGAGGCAGAGGAACACGGTCGCCTGCATCGGAATGATCCAGCTGCGCCGCTTGCCGATCCGTCGGGACCAGTGATTGTCGACGAAGGGCGCCCACAGGAATTTCACGATCCAGGGCAGGCCGACCAACGGCAGGAAGGCTAGCCCTGTCAACGACACGCCATCCCGCCGCAGCAGCGTCGGCAACGTCTCCATGGCGAGCCCCAGCGGGATGCCCTGCGCGACATAGAGCGCGCCGACCGTCGCGAGCAGCCGATAATTGTGAAAATAGGAGGCGGCGTTCATCGGGCATGCCTTTTCGTTGGGCGTCGCCGCCACCAGAGCCATGGACCGGTTACGAGAAGGATTACGCACAGCGCGGCGGCGAGCAGATAGAGGCCAAGCATCACGGACCTGTCCCACAGGCCGGTGTGCAGGGATTTTGCAGCGATCATCAGCTTCATGAAGGCCGGAACAGGCCGTGCTGGAGCCATCACGCCGGACTGGCCGTCGAAACGCACGGTCACCGACTTGCCCCAGGGAGCGGCGTCGCGAACGAGGAGCATCACCGTGACCGGCCCGGCGCCGTGTCCGGGCATGATGCCCAGAAGCTCGGCACCCGGATGTGCGTTCAGCGCGGATTCCAGCATAGGCCGTAGCGGCGCCCGGGGGACGTCGAATACCGGTCGTGCCATCGCCGCGTTTGGTCGATCGGGCCGGCTGAATTCGCCGAGTGTCTTGAACCCGAGCAACAGGAAGCCGCTGCTCGCGGAGACAAACAGAAAGATCATCACGACCAGCCCCGTCCATTTGTGCAGTCCGGCCATGGGCGAGGGGCTATGCCAGGGCGCACTCGTCAACGTCCGCAAGCGTCGGCGCATGATCGCAAACCCGCTGATCGCAAGCATGATGAGCGCGATGGCCGTCAGAAGCGCGATAGCCTTTCCGCCCAGCCCCAGCAGAAGGCTGTTATGAACGGTGAGCAGGACGTCCCGCGCCGCCGATCCGGAAGGCACCGGCGGAAATATCTGTCCCGATTGCGGATCGAGGGCGACGGCGAGGGGCTCGCCATCCCCCGCACGCACCGATGCCTGCCATGCATGACGGGGATCGGGTGCGGGGAGGATCAGGCTCAGTGAGGTATCGCCGTAGCGCGCCCGAAGCGATGAAATCGCCACATCGACTCCGGCCAGAGTGGTAACGGGACGATCAAGCCGTGGTCCCGCGGCCGTTTCGGTCGCATGACAGATGAGCAGGCCAAGTCCCGTAACGGCCAGGAGCGCAAACGGCACTGCGCAGGCGAGCCCGATCCATCGGTGCAGCTTCCAGAGCAGGATGCGCGTTTTCATGCTTCATGCGGACGCATGCGCGTGCCGCCGGCCGGGGTCAGGAACATCAGCCGTGAGGGCGCGCGCAGCAGGAGGCGGTGCCAGGTCCCACGCTCGACCACGCAGCTCTGTCCGCGCGCGAGCGGCAGCAGGATTTCGCCGCTTTCATCCTCGACGACGAGATCGATATCGCCTTCGACGAGATGCAGGATCTCGTCGCCGTCGGGATGCATCTCCCAGTTGTCCGGATGCAGGTCCTCGGGCCGTTTCGGTTCGCTCATGCCTAGAACGCGCGAGGCTTTCGCCCGATTGACCTGCCGCCAGGCGTCCGGCGAGCGCGGCAAGGCATCGGCACGGCCGTCGACATCGAGCCGGACGAGCGTGCCCAGCGGATCGAACAGGGTGACGCCCATGTCAGTAGCGCGCGCGGAGCGTGGCCACGACGCTGCGCGGCTCACCATACCAGTTGTTCCAGCTGGTGCCGCCGATCGACGCGAAATAGCGCTTGTCGAACAGGTTGTTGGCGTTGAGCCCGATGTCGATCCGTGGCGTGATGGCATAATCGGCGCGCAGGTTGACCACGGCATAGCTGCCCTGCGTCATGCGGACGGTGCCCTGCTGGCTGTAGAAGCTGCTCTGCCAGTTGACCCCCGCGCCAAGTCCGAGCTTTCCATCGAGCACGGGCGGTCGATAATGGGTCCACAGCTTCACCATATGTTTTGGCGTGAAGCTGGAGAATGGCTGACCCTCGTTACCGCTGGGCACGCCGGTGGCGGTGCGGTCCCGCAGATATTCGGTGTCGACATAAGTATAGCCGGCCTGGATGGACCAGCCCTCTGTCAGCTCGCCCTGTACTTCGGCATCGAAGCCTTTGCTCTCCACCTTGCCGTCGGCGATATAGGCGCATACCGATCCGGGCATGCAGGGATGATCGGGGTCGAGCTGTGCCCGGTTGTTCTGCCGGATACGGAAGGCGGCCAGCGATGCGTTGAGCTTTCCGCCGAACCATTCGCCCTTGATGCCGGCCTCGATATTGCTGCCGGTCATCGGATCGAGCACCTCGCCGTCATAAGTCAGGTTGTTCTGCGACGTGAAGATCGAGGCATAGCTTGCATAGAGCGAGAAGGGACCGCCCACCTTCCAGACGAGACCGCCATAAGGCGTGAACTCGCGGTTGATCCGGTATTTGCCGGTGGGCGTCTGCGGCCCGCCGATCGTGGCGCGGCGAACCGTCTCCGTACGCCACCAACTGAGCCGCCCTCCCGCGATCAGCGTCAGGGGATCGGCGAGACTCAGGCGAAGCACCGCATAGCCGCCATATTGGGTGGTATCGGTCGTCTGCTCGCCACCCCAGCTTTGCGTCGTCGGCTCCGGCGTGGTGACGGGCGTGTCGGAGAAAAGGTCAACGGGCTGCATCAGCCCCGGCAGGTTGTAGGAAATCTGTCTGGTGTGGCCGTCCCAGTAATTGGCCCCGACCAAAATCTGGTGCCGACGTCCGAGCAGGTCGAAGCCGCCCGAAACATAGCCGTCAAGATCGGTCTCGCGGTTCCTGAAATCATAGGCCCCGCCATAAAGGATCGGTCCCATCCGGGTTGTCCGGTCTACCGCGCCCATCGCGCTGGCATAGGTCATGTCGCTGTCGCCGGAGATACGGCTCACGGCGACCTTGGCCTCCCAGTCGCCGCCGAACTCATGGCGTAGCTCGACGAACATCTGCACATTGTCCCAGTTGCGGCTGGACCAGGGCGCGCCGGGATAGCGCGAGCGCGGGATCGGCAGTTCGCCGCCATCCGCATAGCGCGGCACACCCATCAGCGTTCCGTCGTCGGCGACGTCCTGCCATTTGATCGTCGCGGCCAGCACCGTGCGCGGCGCAAGATTCCATTCGATTGTGCCATAGGCGAGATATTTGCGCCGATGGCCCTGGTCGTAGAAATAGTCCCGATCCTCGAAGATGCCGACAAGGCGAGCGCGCAGATCGCCGGATGC
>NZ_JCATID010000026.1:0-72307 GCF_059693745.1 Sphingobium sp. WR1
ACCACCGAGATGAGGGGTTCCTTTTGGGCGCCGATCACCCCGCTAACGGGGTCCTTTTTCCACGCCGATCCACAACCACCTGCAATCGCTGAACGTGGTGGAGGCCGATGGCAGGGTCCACGTTGAGGACTATCGCTCGATCAAAGAGGAACGCCTCTGGATGGCCGGATACGGCGATTGGACGGGGCCTGGCTCCGCGACCCTGATGGGCGCTGCACGAACCGCACGCGATGTGTCCGCGCTGCTCACTTCGGCGCTGGCGGAGGCTGCCGACAGCTGAGGCACCGGCCGGCTTTTTATCGGGAATTTCCGATTCAATATTGACGATCGCAATCCAATCGGTAAATTACGATGAATGAACACCGAAGAAGCCCTCGCTCTGCTTTCAGCGCTCGCGCACCCTACGCGACTGGAGGCCTTCAGGCTGTTGATCCGGCATGAGCCCGGTGGGCTTTCCACGGGTGAATTGGTCGAGGCATCTGGGCTGAGCCAGAGCACATTTTCGACGCACCTCGCCGTCATGGTGAAGGCGGGTCTCGTCATCGCCGAAAAGCGCGGGCGACAGCAAATTCAGCGCGCCAACCTGGATTCCTTGCGCGGCGTGATGGTCTTTCTCGCCAAGGATTGCTGCCAGGGTCGAACCGAACTCTACGAGCCGCTGCTGGCTGAGCTGACCTGCATCTGACGGGACGCGAGTGAATCCCGTTCCTGTAAGTGCGCCCGCAGTGCAGCGAACCGGCCAGCGTTTGCCTGCCATGTTGAACCTTAAAAGCCCACTTGGAGTACGCCAGTGACGATCTCTGTTCGAAGCGTGACCGTCGATGACGCGGAAGCCATCGCTGCCATCTACGCCCATCACGTACTGCACGGCACGGCGACCTATGAGATCGTTCCGCCCACGGTTGCCGAGACCACCGTCAAGATTGAGACCATCACCGACCGGAATTGGCCTTTCCTCGTCGCCTGCGAGGGAACGGAAGTTGTCGGCTATGCATACGCGACGCAGTTCCGAGATCGTCCTGCCTACGCTTTTGCTTGCGAGAACAGCATCTACATCGCGCATGATCGACGGGGCTCCGGGATCGGCAAGCGACTTCTCACGGCTTTGCTTGATGCTGCGGAAACTTACGGCTTCCGGCAAATGGTCGCTGTGATCGGAGGCGGCGAACCTGCTTCCGTTGCGCTGCACGGATCCTGCGCCTTCGAACACGTCGGCCGACTGACAGGCATGGGCTGGAAGGCGGGCCGATGGCTCGACACCGTCTACATGCAGATCGCGCTTGGCGGCGGCACGGCTTCTGCGCCGACAGCGGATCGACCGGCCTAGAGCCCAAATACCTGTGCGGTCGGTCAGTGCCGCCCGGTTCTTCGACCGCGATGCCCTGCGATCGTCCCGCGAAGAAGTGGACCGCAGTCGTGCCGGGCGAGGTTCGAACAGACATTTTGCCGCCGAAATGAAGCGGCGTGCAGCCGACTTGAGAAAGGTATTCGAGAATGAGATTGCGTGAACTCGCAGCCCCCGACCATTTGCCGGCGTTGGACAAGGCGTTCGCATTCGAGCGTCCAGCCACCGGCCTCGGCTCAGACCAGCCTCCGCCCCGCATTCTGTTGCTTTATGGTTCGCTCAGGGAACGCTCGTTCTCGCGCCTCGCCGTGGAGGAGGCTGCTCGCCTGTTGCAGTTCTTCGGCGCCGAGACGCGGATCTTCGATCCCAGCGACCTGCCGCTGCCCGATCAGGTGGCCGGAGACGACCACCCGGCCGTGCATGAGCTGCGCGAGCACGCGCTCTGGTCCGAAGGCATGGTCTGGTGCAGCCCGGAGCGACACGGCCAGATCAGCGGCATCATGAAGATGCAGATCGACCACCTCCCGCTTCAGATGCGCGGGATGCGGCCGACGCAAGGACGGACACTTGCCGTCATGCAGGTGTCCGGCGGCTCGCAATCCTTCAATGCCGTCAATTCACTGCGCCTGTTGGGTCGGTGGATGCGGATGTTCACGATCCCCAACCAGTCGTCGGTAGCAATGGCGTACAAAGAGTTCGACGAAGACGGCCGGATGCGGGCGTCGAGCTATTACGATCGGATCATCGACGTCATGGAGGAGTTGGTCCGCTTCACCGTGCTGATGCGTCCGCATGCGGTGCAACTTGTCGACCGCTATTCCGAACGCAAGGAGGCGGGTGTTCCAGTCGATGCCTCCACAGACCATTCTGCGATCGCCATCGCGCCTCAAAGCTGAATCGAAGGTCCTCTTGGCCTGACTGTCAAATGGGAGTGTCGATGAAGCGGTACTCCCAACGCACCAAGTATCCGGAGGAATGGCAGGTTTCGGGGGCGGCACGGCTTGGCCCAAACGGCCGATTTGGGCGCGTACCAGACATTTCCCAATCTGTCGGCGCAATGATCAAGGCCGCATCAGCAACCCGACAGGCAATGGCAAGTTAGTTTCTTCCGCTCAGCAAAGTCATTCCGGATGCCCCCGCGACGAGTCGCGCCGCCTTCGGCGGTTGCGCTCGGGACAGTTGCAAAGTGCAGTAGCGCTTTGCAACTGTCCCGAGCGCTTCAATGGTCTCGAATCGTCTCAAACGGCGGTTAATTTTATAGCGCATAAATAAAGGGTTGTGATGAGACGAGACACCATCTGCAAACATAAGAAGAAGCACGAGCTTGGCGGCACCTCGAACCCGGCTTGTCGGATACGTTCGTTGCAGGCGTCGCGGCCCCAGCCCCATTCACGCAGCGGGTAGCGATAGGTGTAGAGGGTGCTGGAATATCCTTCGGCGTGGGCATAACGGCGGCTGTCACGCGGGCTGCTGTCGAAACCGATGAGCCGGATCACCTTCTGACCGGCAGCCCAAGCGTGCTGTGCCGGGGGCCAGGTTTTGGTCCAGGCATCCTGTGGGCTGACCTTCCAGCGGAGTGAACAGGTTCCCCGGCCGAAGGCGATCGATGGTAGAGCGCCGTTGACCAGGCAGGCTTCGAGAAGGTCAAAATAGGCCGGGGATGTGCCGAAGCGCCGCGGCCTGTTGACGACGATCTCATTTGGGATTTCGCGATCGTCCATCCAGCGACGGAACGCCGGAATGAAGGCCTGGGTCTCGGGTTTTTCTGGCATTTGCGCGATCAGCACCATGTCGATGCGTTCGCGCCGTGTGGCCATTTCGAGTACCATGGCGGTGGAGTCCACGCCGGCTCCCCAGGCGATGATGACCGGTGGACCGGCTGCGGCGGTCATTGCCATGCCTGCAATGGTGGCTCGGCAGAGCGATCCTTGATCGGTTTCCAACGAGAGAGATCGTCGCTTTCGGCTTCACACGCATGGCATGTGGTGGACTGGTAGATCGCGCTCAGCACCCATTGTTGGGTATCGCTATCCCAGGCCGCGAAGGCGTCGCGTGTCAGGTTGATGCTTCCGCAATCGCGGCAGGTGGGCTCAACCGGCTTGTTTTGCCGGTCTGCGGCCTGTTGCAGCTTCGAATAGGCGGCCTGAAACCGCGCGGCGTCTGTTGCGATGCCAACCGCTTTGAGCGCGACCGCAAAGCGGTCGCGCGCCGCATCGCAGTCGAAGATTGGCCCGGCGGCGTTGATGGTCTCATGATAGGCAAGGGCAAGCGTTTCAGGATCGCCGAGCACGATATCGGCGAGCGCCTGGAGATGGCTGATACTCATGTTGCGTCTCCGGATATGATCGGGATGTTGGAGAACGTGCCGCGTCAGGCGGCGAGATCGGCAGCGCCATCGAGGCGCAATTCATGCCGTATGCGGGTTGCCAGGGTGTCAGGATCGAGGAGCTCGTCGATCGAAGCCCAATGATTGGGGCCGCCGGTATAGTCGTTTCGGCCCTCGACACGCCGGAACATCACATCATGGCCACGACCCATCAGTCCGATGGAGAGCTGGACATAGATTTGATCGGAGTGAAGGATAATTTCACCGGCGACAGCGATGCCGCCCTGGCAGGAACGCACTTGGTGGCTTCCACGGGCAAGGCCGAGAGCAGCAGCGAGGCGTTTGATGGCCTTGCGTCCCTCCGCATGGAAGGTGGCTTTGGCATCAGCGTCGTAGGAGACTCCGCGTTTGGCCAGTGCAATCAGCATCGGGGTTTTCCCGAGGGCGGAGATGGCTTCCATACAGGCCGTGCGCAGCACGGCTTGTTCGGGCTTGCCTTCAAGGGCAAGGCAACCAATGTGGCGGGCAAGCAGAAGCACGGCGGGATCTTGATCGATCCGGTGCCGGGACTTTTCGCAATCCGCGACTGCGGCGTTGAGCATGGTGAGCGCTTCCGCGATCGTGGCAATAGAGCGGGCGGCTAGAGCCTTATGGTGACGGGCGGCGGGATCGAACATCGGGTGTCTCCTATGAATGGGAACACACCTGCTCCTCCCCCTCCCCTTGTTGTCGGCCGGGAGGCCGTCATACGCTTCGCCGTTTTTGTTGATGAAACGGATAGGGGGCGTTCATTCGAGCATGATCCGGCGCCGCTCGCTCGAATGGGCCCGTGCCAGGGTGTTTGCGTCGGCGCGCATCGGAGCATTGCCAACATAGGTATCGCAGAAACGGACGACGAAGCGGCGTTGGGCATATCCGCAGAATTCAAGCCGGATGCAGTAGCGGTGGTCTATCCGCCCATCAGTATGGCGTGGCGGACCGCTGTCGGAGATTGGCATAAGGGTGACCTCCTGGCTTAGGGTGCGGGTCCCTCCCCCCTTCCCCCTTTCCTCTGCCTCCAATCATCATGATCGCGGCATGTGCCGCGTGATGTGCAGCGGTTTGTGCCGCATTGGCGAGTGTTCATAGGTCGTCTCTGAGGGGCAAGCGGACTGTTCGCTGCATGGCGCGGGCCAGCCGTTCACCACTCATAGGAGTCCAGCCCATCGACGGCCGGTCCGTCGCAGTCGAGCAGCAGATGGTGGCAACCGCGAGTACGGGTGAAACGCATAACCGCCAGGAGATCGGCCGGCAGGCCTCCAAGTGTATCGGGGTCGGCGGAGGAAACTGGGATGAACCAGCCATAGGGTGTCTTGCCGATGGTCAGGGGGACGTCGAGCCTTCCGCGCGAATCCCAGTCGTCAAGCTTTTGCGCGGTTTCCTGGGTGATATGTCCGGTCGTGAGGACGAGACAGGTCTCGATATCGAGGGATTGGGGATCATCCTCGGCGGCGGCGGTGATCCTTACCAGTTCGACGCCGGGAATATCGTTGCGTGGATCGAAGCCAATGCGCAGACAAGCAGCAGGATCGGCATGGTCGCGTGGTCCACATAGCGCGGTGAACTTGTCGAGCAGGTCATCGGCGAGCCGGGTGGGCTCTGACGGGTCGAACACCTTGTAAGGTAGATGGTCGCTGATGAAGAGCTTGAACGTGTGATCCCAGAGGGCCTGGGGGTCATTGACGATTGTTTTGAGCGTCACTCTGTTTGTGTGAGTGATTGGGGGCTCTTTCAGCGCGTCGATCTGCCCGCGCATAAGCCAGCTTGTGCTGCCGCCGATGATATCGTCGTCGGTGATGATGTAGTAACCGCCCCCGAATTCGCTGGGCCCCAGGCGATCGCAGTCCTGTGACCACTCGAAACCGAAGGGCAGAACGCTGGGCGCGCATTTCTGGATCAGGCCGGCGATCGCATGGGGATCTGCCTGAGTTCCAGCGATCAGATAGCCGTTAACCTCCGCACTGCCGAAATACTCGCAATCGAAGGTTGGAAAATCGTGATCGCTGAACAGGTTTAGAAAGGATACGAACGGATTGGGAGGGGCCTGATCAGGCTTGTCCGATCGATCCGGCTGTGGCGGGAAAGCCGCCTTGAAGGCGTCCGACATCGCATCGTAGCGTACTGCCAAGTCGTCTTCATCGAGATCTGCAAATTCTTGCGACAGCGCGTGGCATTCGTCGAGCAATGCTTTTTCCTCACTCGTCGGCGTGAGGACGAAGGAGAGTTTGAGATAGTTGTTGGCCATGGTGCAGCCCTCCAGGGAAAATGGTAAAATCCGGTGGAATGACTGGCATTCCGGTCCCGGCTCCCATTCCTCGCCCCCTTCCCTCTCCCCCGCGGTTGCTTGTGCAGCGGAGTATCAGGTCAAGCCGACCAATGCCGGTGAGGTCGCCTGAAGCATCCAACGCTGGCCCTTCAGCCGTCGCAGGAAATCGGGTGCGGCGGGCATACGGCCCAGTATTGTCCGGACATGCTGCTCGGCAACCACACGCGTTGGGATTCCAGATGCACCATTGTCGATCGCCGGCCCGAAGCGGTGCTCGGCCTCGTATATTCCGAAAGCATGGTGACGAAATATGAGGTGGGCGGGTGTGTTCACCCATGATGCTGTTTCGAGAAACCAGCGATGGAGGGGAAGATAGTCGGTTTCCTCGCCGCCGAACCGCCGCGCGCTGGTTCGGGAGAGGTGTTCCGCATCGGGCATCGGGGTGTGAAGCCAGTCTGGCGCGTCGAAATCGTCGAGCCAATCCGCAGCGGAGGGAAGATAGCGGCAGTCCTCCTCGATATGCTGGATGCCGATCGAGCGGACCGCGATCGCAGCGCCATCAGCGTTGGTGATTGTATCGCCGAAGACGACCAATGCCTCGGCGATCCCTTCATGGTGGTGACGCAGAGCGCGGTGGGTGAAGTGACAATGTGCGGCTTTCGTGGCGTCGAACCAGGCATGGATGGGGTGGTAATCTTGCCAGCGGCCGCCGTGGATGCGCGCGGATGAGCGTGCGTGATCAAAAGGGTTCATAATAGAGTTCTCTCTGATCGGAAGTGCAGAGGGATCGCGCGAGCGCGCTGAGAATATCATCGAGCGCGGAGGTGAGTCCGGAATGTTCGCACCATTCGTCGTAAGTCTCCGGCGCACCGCGTGGAAGCAGCACGCGGTAGAGTGGCCAGGCGCCGCGGGCGTGGTCGAGGGTGAGCCTGTTACGGCGAAGATAGTATTCGTCGGCATCGGCTATGGCATCGCGATGCGCGGCGAGTTCCTTGGTAGCGACCGGGTGAAGTCCGTCGCGCAGGTCGGCGAGGAAGTCGCGCAGCACTGCGAAGGCTTGGGGGTCGGGCCTGGCATTTCCGCGGGCCTTGAACTGGCCGACGTTGATATTGAGGGAATTGCCCGGCAAGTCGGTAATCAGCAGTTCGAGGGTCGCCACATGGTTGGAGCCGGACCGCAGCGACAGGATCTGGGTGTCGCCCCGCCGGCATTGGGAATAATATCCGCCCACGCAGTGGTTGAGCGCATTGCCCTCCTCGACCAGTGCCTGCGCGCTGGTGAGCGGTATGAAGCTATGCAGCCCGCAGGGGGACTGCCAGGACAGGCATAGTGCGGGCCAGCCGGGTCGATCGGCGGTGTTCTCGTGCCGGAGCGCCGCGGCGCTGGCTGCGCGGCGGTGCCATTTTGCAATGGCCCTCTGGAACGATTGCGGTCCGCGCGGTCCGATGATCGCACTGTGCATGCTACGCAGGAACTGGCGATGGGCGGTCGTGTCGCAGAGCCTCAGTGGAACGCCCAGGGTTGTCACGAAATTGTCGAGGGCGTGGATCCGGCGAGACAGGCCCAGTGCTTCGAGACGTGCGCCGGCGAGTGGGTAGAGGAGATCCTCGCGGAGCGCCTGGAGCGTATCGCGGGTTTCGATCGAGCTATCGAGGTAGTCCGGCCGAATGAGGGGATCGCAGTTCTTCTGCTCCCAGAGACGGTGGCCCCATTCGCTGCCGTCCGGCCATTGTTCGAGGGGGATGTCATGGCGGACCAGCATGCGCACGGCGGGCATATGGTCATAGAGTGCGTTGTAAGCGGCGTCTTTGGGCGTTGCACGGTGCAAGCGGCGCAATTGCGCTTCGCTGATGCCGACAGCGGCGGCGAGCACTGGTTTGAGGGGGCGACCGGCATCGATCGCGGCGGTGATTTCAGGCTTGAGCATGCTCGTGGCGATGGCACCATAGACGGTGAGCGCCTGGCCGCGGTTGCGCAGCACGGTTTTGCGGCCTGGGGCACCCTCGAGGTCGGTGGTGAGCGCCCAGTGGATGATCCGCCCGAGCGAAAGAATCTTGTTACCAGTGCGATAGCCAAGGTCACGAAACAGGATGGCGCGCAAATGGGCCTGCATAAGTTCGACCAGCCGCTCACGCAGTTGCAGGATCGCCGTTCCGATCGTCTGCGTCATGTCCGTGATCCGGCGGTGGTCGGCGCCGGATAGAACGAGATTGGTGACGAGATCGAGATATCCGCTGTCGTTGACGGTCTGTTCGAGGCAGATCGAGAAATGGGTATTGGGATTGTAGATCGTCTCGAGGATGGCGGTGCTGAACTGGTCGATAAGCATCATCGCTTTGGGAGAGTGGGCTGGATCAGGATGGATTGAAATCGTGGGTGCGAGCGCGCCATCATGGCGGGTGAAGCGGATTTCGCAGCGGGATAGCGCGATCAGGGTCGCCGCGAGGTCGAGTGGGTCCGATCGCAGCTGCGCGGTTTGAGGAACCATGCGATGCAGGGTAGTTGCGGCGCGCGCGAGATAGCGCTCGAAGGATGGGTTGTTACGCCTCATGCCTGTGTCTCCCCGATGATGATTGCGGTCGGGCCTGAATCCGCATTTGCGGTATCGGGTTCGAGGACCAGGTCCTCGAAATCGTCATCCAGTTCGTCGTCGCCCCAGTCCCCATCCTGGCGATAGGTCATGTCGCAGTCGCAGGGGTATTCGGCGAAGGGTTCGATGGTGACGGTGCCGTAGCCGCCTTCGTTGTTGCACCAATCGCCTTCGGGAAGATCGGCGGCATATTCGCTGAGTGCGTAACAGAGCATGGCGGGTCGCCCGACCGCGTCGATCCCTACGGGAACTTCGGGAATCTCGGTCGCTTCGGTTCCATCGCGGTACCGCACGTGATCGAGGCTGGTTTCGCCCTGATCGCCGCCCCCGCTGAGCGAGTAGGATACTTCGCTGATCTGGAGGGCGCGGAGCAATGCCAGGATCTTGCTGAAGTGATTGGTGTCGGCGTTTGGATCCGCCGGCTGATCGAGTAGCTCAGGCATATGGCCCTCCCAAATGCAAAAAGCCCGCGAAAGCGCGGGCTGTGGTTGCGGTTGTCGGTGATGTGATCGTGCGGGTCAGAGGGCGGAGTTGTCGGGTGCGCCGAAGATCTGCATGATCAAATCGCACCATCCCTCTTCGCTTTGTGCGCCGCAGGTGCGCGGGATTGAAAGCGATCGGTCAGGCGGCGTCCTGAATCCACTCGTAGAGCAGGTGGTCATCGGGATCCTCGTCACGTCCGTTCGCGATGCGGATGAGCTTGCCGTCGCAGGCGAATGCGGATGCACGGGGGAAGGAGAGATAGGACCGGTCTTCGAGAATGAGGTCACCTGAGCGGACTGCTGTGACGGTGCGGATAGTCCCGAGGGCTCGGTGGCCGGCGCGAGCGGCAATCAGTTTCAGTTTGTGGCCCGGCCTGAGCTGGCGCTTGAACCGCGCGAGTGGGATGCGAGCCTCGACGGGATTCGCATGGCCGCGTCTGGCGGATAGCGCTGACCAATAGGCGGTGCCGATGCTCACGCGCAGGAAGAATGAGCAGATCATATAGTCCTGCGGGAGATTGCCATTCGCGACATTGAAGCGTTCCGCCTGGTCGCTGATCAGGGTTTCGAAGGCCCGGCGCGCGGCCTCGTCGGAAAGATCGTCGGGGGCATCGAGAAGCTCAACGCGCACACTGCGACCACCTGAGAAGCGCTCGCCGGTAACGGAGAAGTGTGTGCCCGCGATCGTCCGGGTCAGATGGAGATCGATCCTGCGGCACAGGTCGGGCAGGCTCTCGGCCGCGATGTAGAGGTCGCCGCTATAGTCGAAATTGCCCCGGTCGTCGCAGTGGGTCTGGCTCCACAAGTGAGGTTCGGCGCTGGAGGATGGCTGGGTCATCGGCAGTCCTTTCGGGAGACGAGTTGGGATGATTGGGCGTCGGTGCCGGTGGACATCACACGATCAGCCGACACTCCGCCCTTCTCCCCCCCCTCTCCTTGCGCCGGCGACGCGCCGGGTTGAGCGAGATCGCAGAGTCTGTGGTCGCATCCGTAGAAACGGGATTTCTCGAACTGCGGGTCGCCGGTCTCGTCGACCAGGTAGCCGCTGATTTCATCGGCGGGTTCAGCGTCGAGAACCTGTGGTCCACCGGGAACGAGGCGCACGGGATAGCTGGACTCCGTCATGATGCTGTCAGCGCGTTTCATCGCGTCGAAATGATCGGCCGCGGTCACGGCAAGCTTGATGCGCACGACTGCATAGACATGAACGTGGTGTGTGATGGTCACAGGCGGTTTCCTCATCGAAGGGAACGGTCGTGCCGGCGTGGCCTCACACCCGGTTGCCCGGATGTGAGGGCTTCGCCGCGTTCTGGCTGGCAACCTGCGTCAGATGCTGCGCGCGCAGGTTCGCCACATCGGTGCGCAGAGCGTCGATGTCGGCATCGAAAACCTCCCAGCTCTGCTCTTCCGGGCAATGGTCGAGCAGGTATGCGGAGAGGAGATCGTGGATCTGAACGAGAAGCCATATGCGCGCTTCGTCAGGAGGCTTGTTGCCCCCCGCCATCCTCATGCAGCCTGGCCGAGGGTTTCGGCGCTGGCTCGATGCTCTCCGACAACTTCGAGCCGCGCGCCGGTGTAGTGATTGCGGGAAAGCCAGTCTTCGGCGGCTACCATGTCCGGTGCGAGGTGGCGCAGTTCGTCTTCGCCCTGGAAGCTGGTGAGGATGCGGACCGAACCGGGCGCGGGTTCCTCGACAATCTCAAAGGTGAGCGTGCTGGTGACGGAAAAGCTCTTGTGAACGACCAGGACGATAACGCCATCGCTCCCGAAATTGCCTTCGTGCAGCGTGAAGCCGGCGGGGTGGGTGTAGGTGGGGCGTACTGCGGCATGCGTCTTACGAACGAGGCGGCCGGATCCGTTGCTGCTTTTCCACGCGGCGAGCTTCTTGCGGTGGCGTTCGGGCGGCATCGGCTGGCCATCGCTGTAACGGACAAGCGCTCCGAGCGGGGCGCGGGCATAGATCGACTGTGCGGACATAGCGTGTCTCCTTGATTGGCTTGGGTCCACTCCGCCTTCTCCCCCTCCGCTCTTCGAATTTGCGGGTCCGGGAACCGGATGGAGCGGCGTGGGATGGAGGCGGCTGGAGAGAGTGGTCTCAGGGCTGCGGGGACTCGCTCGGGCTCGGGAAGAGCGACAGCTGGATGGGGACTTGCAGCACGGGGGAGCCATCTGCCGGTGACAGGAAAGGAGGGTAGTTTTGGACTGGAGCCGTTGCTTCGCCATCCGCCGGTGCATTTGCAGCCTGCCGCCTCGCGCGCGCGGCGAGTTTTGCGTTCCAACCGCCTAGGATATGGGCGGGTGTGTACCAGAGCTCGCGTGTGGTTCCGGCAAGAGAGTCGCCGATGATGACGACTGCCGGGATATGGAGCAGCGCGAACTGGATATAGGCCATATGGACCGCGCGTGGGTCGATATCGATCGCGGTCACATGGAGGTGGCGCTGATAGTTGATTCCAGCCTCCCGCAGCGTTTCGCAGGCAGCGATCACCATGGCGCCTGCTCCGCAGGCAGGCTCGCAAAGGGTCAGAAATCCCTCCTTTGCGATTATATCCTCCGGGCAAGAGACCGCGGTCATCGCTGCCATCATCCGGCAGACGCTGTAGGGGGTGAAGAACTGGCCGCGCGCGGCGTTGGCGAGGCCGAGCTCGCCGAACACGCGGCCCAACACGTCACAGGTCCGGGCTTCCATCGCTAGGGTGACTTCGGCGAAGATGCGCGGGAAAGTGTCGATGACGTCACGATCGTATCGCCCGACAATCTCCATGTAACGCGCTTCGCGGGCTTGGTTCTGAGTGAGATCGACACTGTTGGACAAGCTGATTGCCGCGGCTTCGACGAAGTCCGAGAACAGCGTGTAGCGATCGTGGCGATACTGGCAGGCATCGAACAGCTTGCAGATCGCCTTGATGTGGCGGTCGGCGGAGCCCATTGCGAAGCTCCTTTCTATGAGTGATTGGGGGGTCCTCTGGGTGCCACAGCCGATGGACTGAAGCGGCGAGAAAGCTGCCTCAGGCGTCGGCCCGGGCTACTGGAACTCAGTAGTCTTCGGGCAACATGATGGTGAGGACGCGGGTAGTTTTTGCCGCGTCTGTGGGATCTTCGGAGCCGAATTCGAGATTCTCATCATAGTAATCGATCTTGAAAAGTATCCTGACCTCGCCGACGGTGACCGCGCCCATGTCGCGTTCCGGACTATCGCGATCGAAGCTCGCTCCGCGAACGGCCGCCATGATCGCCGCCTGTGCGAGCAGTTCGGCGACGAGGCCGCCGTCTCCGGTCAGACGGGCGAGGCAGTTTCGGGTGATGACGGTGCGTGAACCGCGGTCGAGGCCCTGCCGGCAGCGGTCGTTGAGG
Source organism: Sphingobium sp. WR1 (assembly GCF_059693745.1). Lineage (NCBI taxonomy): Bacteria > Pseudomonadati > Pseudomonadota > Alphaproteobacteria > Sphingomonadales > Sphingobiaceae > Sphingobium > Sphingobium sp. WR1. Next base: position 12,403 of record NZ_JCATID010000026.1, read on the forward strand.
ATGGCGATGCGCTCGGTGCGGGAACCTGCCTGAGGGGTTTGGTGCATATCTGTCTCCGGGATGGACGGGCAGACGGTGGGACTGCGATGCGCGATCCGCCTTGCCGCCCCTTCCCCTCCCCCTCCTCTCTCGACGCCCATCGGGCGAAAGGATCTCGGCGATAAAGAGCGAGAATCTATGTTTGGCAGCGGCGATCATCGGTTGGCAGGACCCCCGATGCCGCGCGAACGAGCTCAAAGCTGGCTTGTTGAGATGGGCCGCCTCCGGTCCTATCTAGGAGAAATAGGCAACGTCGCGATTTAGGCCCATGATGTTTGGGATTGAGATGCGAAAGGCGAAGTAGAGATGTCGCAAGCCGAGATCATGAATTGGACGGCACTATATGCGGCGACCGCGCTTGTTTGCATGCTGGCGCTCTTTCTATCGGGTACAATGGTGGCGGTGCAGCTATGGCGCGAGCGGTTCTGGCGCGACCTTGGATCGGTGCGTGCGGTTGTGATGTTCGTGCCGGGGACATGGTGGCGTTGGCAGAAGCTTTATCTGACCGGGACGCCCGTGATTCTTGCGATCGTCGGAGCATTTGCGTTGACTCTCGACTGGTAGTCGGGATGTTGAGGTCGCATCGGGAGGCACCATCCGACGCGGGCAGGCACACTAGCCGGTGGCAATATCCAGCACCAGCTCGTTGAGGGTGCTTTCCTTGCTGTCGTCTCCGTCCGGCAGCGCCTCATCGTCATTGTCGGCATCGAACTCACCCTTGGTCGCCGCCAGTTCGGCTTCGAGCTCGGCCAGCTCGCGCTGTTTCTCGTCGAGCAAAGCGGTTTCGGGGAAATCCTGACCAAGGCGGGCCTGGAACGAGGGGAGACGTCGTTCATTGGCTTCCAGTGTGCCCCTTACCTCGGCCAGATCGGCATCGAGATTGGCGAGCGAGGATTCCAGCCGACCCAGGGCTGTGCTTCCGCGGGTTTTCTCGCTGATCTCGAAAGCACGGTCCTGCCCGTGGTGCACCGGAGCGATCATAATCCGCAGATAGCGCCTGCCGTCGTCGCTCAGTGCAGGATGGCTGGTGACCTTGAGGTCGATCCCGCTCAGTGAACCGATGATCACACGGTCCGCACCGCTCTTGCGCAGGTCGAGGGCTTTGCGGATGATCCGCTCGCCGGCGGCCTTGCGATCGGAAACGATCTGGCCATCGCAGGCGAGGATGACCTCTTCCTCACGGGTCGGGATACGCTGGGCGATATCCTGTTCGAGCTTGACGATCCGCGCCCTGCCCTCGTCGATCGCATCGATCGTGCGCCTGATGGTCCTGCGGATATTGAACTGGTCATCGACATGGGCATCGCGCAACCGCTCGAGCCGGGCGACTTCGGCATCAAGCCCTGCTTTACGCATCAGGCGATCGTCACCGGACGCGAGGGCTTTGGCCAGGGCGAACTGGCTGACATTCGAGCCGACGTCCTCGATGCGGCGGATGGACCGGTCGCCAGACATGGCCATGGCGATGAACCGCGCCTTGCGTTCGAGCATCTGCCAGTTGGTCGCATCCATCGAACCGCTGGTGGCATAGCCATAGAGTTCGATTTCGTCATTCTGGTTGCCCTGGCGCTCAATCCGGCCTTCGCGCTGCTCGATATCCGATGGAATCCACGGCACATCGAGGTGATGCAGGGCTTTCAACCGCTGCTGCGCGTTGACGCCGGTACCCATGGTCGCTGTCGAACCCAGAACGATGCGCTTGCGACCCTGGTTGAGGTCGTTGAACAGGCGCTGCTTGGCGCTGTTCTTCTTGTAATGCTGCATGAAGGCGATCTGATCGGCGGGGATGCCCATCGCGATCAGCCGGTCGCGGATCCAGACATAGGCGGAGAAGCCGCGCGTCTCGATGGCCGCCTCGGTGCCGAGATCGGAGAAGATCATCTGCACCGCGCCGGGCAGCAGATAGGGCTTGCCGGATTCCGGGTCGGTGTAGTGGTGCTCGCTGGTCTCGCGCCAGATGCGGTAGACGTTCTCGATCAGCAGGTTGAGCTTGTTGCCCTCTTCATTGCCGATGCCGGCGTCGACGAAACGCAGGTCGATCGCCGAGTGCCGGCCATCGGTGATGACCGACAGGATGATGTCATCGCCTTTCTGCGGGCGGCCGCTGCGCGCTTCGATGGCCTTGATGCGTTTGGCGAGCACCCGCTGATAGGCTTTGAACGGCTCTCCGGATTGGGCCACGACGATCTGCCGCTTGCCGCCCCTGATGGTGGGAAGCTGGACATATTGGCGCAAGTCGTCCTTCAGCACCACATCGGCGACCGTGCGGTACATCGCCATGAGGTCGGCGACGTTGACGAATTCGCAGAAGCGGGTGACGGGCTTGTAGCTGCCGCTTGGCTGGAGTTCGAGTTCGGTGCGCGTGTCGCCGAAATTGGCCGCCCAGGCATCGAATTCGTGCAGGCCTTTGGCGTAAAGCTCGTCATGCTGCATGAAGCGCTGCAGCGTGTACATTTCGCCGAGCGTGTTGGTGATCGGCGTGCCGGAAGAGAGGATCAGTTCGCGTCCGGGGTTGATACCGGAGAGGTAGCGCGATTTGACGTAGAGATCCCAGGCGCGCTGCGATCCGGTGGGGTCGACGCCCTTGAGATCGCCGAGGTTGGTGGCGAAGGTGAGCTTGCGGAACTGCTGGGCCTCATCGACGATGATCTGGTCGATGCCGATCTCGCCGATATGGACGAGGTCATCCTTGCGCGAGCGCAGGTTTTCGAGGCGACGCTGGAGCCCCTCCTTGAGGCGCTCGACGCGCTTGCGGGAGACGCGGTCGTTGTTGTCGATATTATCGACTAGCGCCTCATAGCTGGCGAGCTGCTCTTCGATGAACTCCTTCTCGAACGTCGCCGGCGTCGGGATGAACTTGAAGGCGTCATGGGTGATGATGATCGCGTCCCAGTTGCCGGTGGCGGCGCGCGCCAGGAAGCGTTGACGCTTTTCCTTCACGAAGTTGGTGTCGTCGGCGACCAGGATCCGCGCGGTCGGGTAGAGCATCAGGAATTCGCGGGCGATCTGGGCGAGGCAATGGTTCGGCACCGAGATCATCGGTTTGTTGGCGAGACCGAGCCGGCGCTGTTCCATCACCGCAGCGCAGAGGCTGAAGGTTTTCCCGGCGCCGACCGAATGCGCGACATAGGTCGAGCCGGCCGCGACGATCCGCCAGACGACGCGCTTCTGGTGATCGCGCATCCGGATCGCGCTCGATGCGCCCGGCAGCTTCAGATGCTTGCCGTTGAAGGCGCGGGGTACGAGGTTGTTGTAGGCGTCGTTGTAGAGGCGAACGAGGCGGTCGGCGCGATCGCTCTCCTGCCAGACCCATGTCTCGAAGGTCGATTTGATGGCTGCCAGCTTTTCCTTGGCGGCCTCGGTATCGATTGTGTTGAGTTCTCGCCGTTCGGACCCGTCGGCCTCGCGGATGATGTCGTAGATCTTCGGGATATGGGAGTTGAGCGCGTCTTCGATCAGGTCGGCGGCGCTGCGGCGCGGGGTGCCCCAAGTCGATGTCGAGCTGACGTGGCCTTCGAAGGGGGTCTTGTCGACGGTCCAGCTGGCGATGTTGACGGTGTGGAAGATGCGGGTTTCGATCTCCATCGTTTCAGCGATGAAGGCCTCGATGACGTCGGTCGGAATCCAGGGTGCGCCGAGGCGCGCGGTGATCTCGCTGGGCTTGAGATCGACCGGCTGGACGTCCTCCAGCGCGGCGGCGGTGACGAGGAAGCGGGGGTCGAGATCGGCTTTTTCGCGCGCGAGGGCGAGCTTGGTGCGGACCGGGCCGGAAAGCGCCTCGTCCGCGGGAACCCAGTTGTTGAAATGCGGGGTGCTGCGGATGGGGTCGAGATAGACGTCGTCTGCAAGGTCGCTGAGTGCCTGTGCTTCGCTGGTGCCGAGCAGCTGCGCGATCAGGGTGATATCGACCCGGCCGCGTTCGTGGAGGGATAGCGCGAGCGCGTCCTGCGCGGAGTGGATTTCATGAGTAATGGGGGGCTTGACGACACGCTCGGTGAAGATCGGACCGGGGGCGCCGACGTCGTTCGCCTCGTCATAGGATTCGATCGAGGCGACCAGCCAGACGTCGGGATCGTCGAGGAAGGGCTGAAGATTGGGGCGCCGCTGATATTCTTTCTCCGCTCCCGTGTCCGGGTCGGTGCGGACCGTGGTGACGGTGCGGTTGATCGGGCCGTTCTTCTTGACGAAGGCGCGGTAGTGCGTGAGCAGCCGCTCTTGCAGGATGGCATAGGGTTCGTCGTTTAGCTGGGCGCGCAGGATGGCCCGGACGGTGTCGCGGATCGGGATGAGCGCGCGGATGTTGTTTGCGTGCTTGGCGAAGATGCCTTGATCGCCTCGCCCGGATTTGACCGCCACGGTCGTGGCGATGCCGTCGATGATCTGGTGCAGCGCGCCGCCGGAGACGAGATAGCTGCCTTCCTTGAAGTCGGCTTCTTCCGCCGCGGTGCCGATCGAGAGGTCTAGCGCGACGTCGACGCGGTCACGAAGTGAGGAGCCGCGCTCGATTGGATTGAATGAGCCCGCCTCCCCGCTCGCGATGCTGGACAGCGTCGCGCTGAGCATGGCGGGTATATCGGCGCCGGGGGCGGCGGCGCAGCCATACTCCATACCATATTGGCCGCTGCGCCATTCATGGGTGCCGAGGACATGGTCGGGATGGTCGAGGAAATACTGGTTGATCCGCAGCGGACCGCTGCCCTCGTCGCTGCCGGCTATGTCGGCAAGGTCGAGCCAGTCGCGCCGGGGGCGTGAGGCATCAGGCTGATGCTTCTGGAAGAGCAGGATATCAACGACGACGTCTGTGCCCGCCTCGTCGCGCATGGCTTTGCCGGGAAGGCGAACCGCGCCGAGGAAATCGGCCATCCCATCGATATGCTGGCGTGCCGCCGGATCGCTCTTGTCGAGCGAGTATCGCGAGGTGACGAACATGGCGATACCGCCTGCGCGCAGCTGCTCGATCGACCGGGCGATGAAGTAATCGTGGAGCGAGAGCCCCATCCGGCCGAGCGGCGTGCGGTTCTGCACGGTGACGTTCGAAAAGGGCGGATTGCCGATCGAGAGATCGAAGTCGCCTGGCAGTGACGCCTTGTCGAAGTCGATGCAGCGAATGATCTGGCCGGGATAGAGGGCGCTGGCGACGCGGGCGGTGACGGGATCGTTTTCGATGCCGACGAACAGCGTGTCGCTCGACAGATAATCGGGCCGCAGCCCCATGAACAGCCCGCTGCCGCAGCCAGGTTCGAGGATCTGGCCGCCGGTGAAGCCGAGGATGCGGGCGGCCTCCCACATGGCCCGGATGATATATTCAGGCGTATAGTGGGCATATTGGGTGGCGCGCTTGAGCGACGAAAGCTCGGCGTCGGTGGTTTCGGCGACAAGGGCTTGGCCCAATTCCTCCCAGCCCTGCCGGTATTCGTCGCCGCGGCGGGCGAAGATATTGTTGGCAAGTTCAGAGGCGCCGAAGCCGATGAATTTGGCGATGGCCTCCTGCTCGTGGGGCGATGCGCTGCGGCTTTCGCGATCGAGCACATTCAGGAGACGGATCGCCTTGATATTGTCGTGCGCACGGGCCTTCCATGACGGGGCGAGTACCCGGCCGCCAGCGAAGGAGAAGTCGACCGGCAGTGCGGCGGGCGGCTTTGCCGTGACGTCGAACAGGTCGGTGGGGACAACGCTCGGTTTGGTTGGTTCGGGCGCGGGTTTGATGGGCTGGTCGAAGTCCAGGCACAGCTGGAGCGCCAGCGCGGATGCACTGTTTCGCATGAGAGCCTCCTTTTCAGGGGATGGTGAGAAGGCGATGGGATCCAACAGGCGGTCCGAACCGCCCGATTGGCATCGCAAGGGTCGCGGTCAGGCCAGACGCCCGACCTGGCCGATCACTGGCTGGAGATCATGAGATCGAGGGCGTGTTCGAAGACATCGTCGGCCGCACCGTTGACGATGACGGCATCGGGATTGGTGGCGAGAACGGCGCGCGAAATGTTGGCGAGCGGACGCTTGCGCAGCGGATACTGGAAGATCTGGTTCTTCTCGATCGTGACGAGATTGGTGCGCAGCAGGCGTCTGAGCCGTCGCCCTTCGAGGGCATGGGTAAGCAGATCGCTGACTTCCCATTCGAGATCATGATCGATCGTGGTGTCGCCCAGCGCACGCGGCGGCCGATTAGCCTTGAGCCATGCCTGGACCTCGGACTCGTCCCAGCGACCGACCTTGTCGAAGAAGTCGGCGGAACCATGTCCCTGATTGTGGGCGTGGAAGGCCAGTTCGCCGTCAATCCAGATTTCCGCGCGATAGGCGGCGGTTTCCTGGGACAAGGCGGCGCTATGGGTGATGCGTCTGAGTTCGATTTTCATGGGGACTCCTGTGATGCTCCAATGGCAAGCTCCTGTTCCTCGCCCCCTCCCCTTACCTGTCAGCGCGGAGCTTGCTCCGCGTTGTCAGGGTGCAAGCTGGTGTGAATGGAGGAGGAGTTCCCGAATATGGGGTTGGCAGCGTCGCCCACCGGTTGGATCGGATGTCGTCGGCTCGGGGCGTCGCTAGATTGTCCGAACGCGCTGAAGCCGTTCGGCGATTTCGTTATCGCTCAGGTCGTTGAGGAGTTTGAGGACCGTCCCGCTTCCGGGCTCGTAGACCAATATGGTACGCTGGCCGCGTTGCTCGGCGGGCCAGGCTTCGGGATCGAACTGGCCTGCCAGCCCGCGGAAATCGGCATGGGTGCGCGACCAGATCAGTTCGAGCTTCTCGTCACGGGTCAGAGCCCGGAGGTTGGCTTGCTCATGGCCGATGATCGCCGCACGCATAGCATCGGGGCTCGCAGGGTCACCAAGGTTGCAATAGCCATGGAACCAGCGGTCGCGGTCATCGATCCTGATGTCGAAGAAGACCGAGCCGACGAAGCCGGCCTTGAGTTCGGACATGGCGAACATCCCGGCACGCATGAACAGAGGCGGCAGCACTTCGAGCATTATCTCGTAGGAACTGCGTTCTATCTCGAACCACTGGTTGACATAGGCGCGTCCCGATATCCGCTCCTCCGGATGGCAGTCGGGCATGCGATTGAACAATGCGAACATCTCTGCGTGCGTCGCGACGGCATCGAGGACTTTGGTGAACGGTGGGGTGGTGGCCATGTCGGTCTCCTGGGGATCGGCCAGCGCGGTGGCGGCCGGTAACAGGAGGATTGAGGCCGGAGAAGCTGGCTCGATACTCGGCCTCGCTCCATCACATCCCTCTGCCCTTTCCCGCGTGGGCGAAGCCTGTGGTTGGATTGATCGGGATCGCGCAACTTCCGTACGCGCTATGGATTTGCTTGCGTCACAAAGCGCGGGTGCCGTGAACGTCGCTTTGCCTGGTCAACCCAGCCGCAGGGCAGCGGCATATTGGCGCAACAACCCCGCCATTGCCGCTCGCAGGTGACTTTTGTTGCCGATCACCAGTTCGGGATGGAGTGCCCGGCCGTGGACTGTCCGATAGCCTGAAGCGGGCATGCCGTCGGCGTCCTCGACAATGATGCGGTGACCGCGTGGTCGCGCCGGCCCGGCGTAGCGGACGGTGAAATCGCCAAGGCGTCCTGACAGCCCAGCGGCCATCTTGCTCCAGCGAATATGGCCGGCCGCGAACTGCTCACCGGGAGAGCGGCCACGGGAAATCCAGAGACGAAACTGGGTCCGTTGCTGGAGCAAAGAGTTGCGCGTGCGCTCCATTGTCCGGGTAAGCGGGAGAACAGGCGCGGCGGAATCGAGCCGGGCGAATTCGGCTTCGCTGGCGATTGCGACGATGTCGGTATAGTCGCGCTGCCGCAGATATTCCCGCAAGGCGTCGTCGTCACCAGATGCTATGCTGTTTGCGTCGGAGAGGAGGTAAAGGCCTCTTTCTACGTCGATCAGGCAGATTGTGGTTTCCTCATGGCCTGACCGCTCATGGAGCATATTAAGGATGCCGATTGTACCGGCTCTATATTCGCTCGCGCCAAGGATGAGCAGGCGCCGATGCCAGGATGCGGGAGCGGGCAGATCGCCAGGGGACGGCCATTGGCTGGGAAGCGGACGTGAGGACGGCGGGCTGGCGACTTTGGCAGGTTCGGGGGTAACCGCGGTGAGGGACCGGCGGGCCGCGTCGAATATGTCATCGGGCCGCCCTCCCCCGTCGAGAAAGCCCTGATTGTAGGCGCCGCGTCGCAGGTCGGGTTCATCCAGGCGTGTGCGCGACGGTGGCCGTGCCTCCCAGCCTGCCCTTGCCGCATAATTGCCAGTGGCCCAGGCTACCGCCTCATCCCAGTCATAGCCGTGGACATCGCGGGCGCGGAGAATTCCGGCATCGCGGCTGTCGGTGCTGCCCTCGGCGACTTTACGCTCAACAAAGGCGAAATTTTTCGCCTGACGTTGCTGTTCGCCTTCCTGGGCTATCTGCTCATGGAGAGGCTTGAGCATTGCAGTGCGCTCGCGGGTGCGGGCCATGCGCACTTCGAGGGGAGTCCCGATCGGGAGGTCGGGAAAGGCGCGCCAGGCATCGGCTATGGCATGGGCGTGATGCGAAGGACGGCCACGCGCTATCCAGCAGGCCGGATTGGCGGGATCAAAGGTCTCGGTCATGTCGAATGGTCCTTGCGCGAGTGCTCACATAGCGTGCTGCAGCAGCGGCAATGCGGTCACATCGCCCTGCGTCGCGCTTCGATCGAGCACTGGGTAGGGCAGGTTTGGAACTTTGCGGGCCGCGATCCGGGCCGCCCTTGTGAGGGGAAAGAGATAGGTATGACATCCCGGATGACGCCGTCTGCGCAGGAAGCCGGTGCGCTCGAGATCGGCGAGCCAGTCCGCACGATCCTCGCCAAAATTGGGCGGGCGTGCGCCGGCAGTGAGGAGAGCCTCGATCGCATAGCGCTGTCCGCATTCTGCGTTGCGGATCTTGGACAGGGCGCGTGAGGAGATCGGCTGACCATCGGGTAGGATGAGGTCGGTGCGGGGGCTCGATCTGCCGGAATATTGGCTGTTTGCGGCGCGATAAATGAGGCCACAATGTCCAGGCAGTATTACCTGCCCATCGGGATCGACGCGCCGGACCGGATCGGCATAGGAGATCACGGAGAGGATTTCGGGCTTCTCGCGGCGCAGAAGCCGAAACGCGCGGGCGATCAGGAATGTCTCGGCATTTCCGCCCTGGGAATCGTCTATGACCAGGCGTCCCAGGTCGCATGCGGTGCGGGGATCGGTAAGACCGGCGCTCTTGGGAACGCTGGCGTTGTTGACCGGGTGCGAGAAGACGCAGACGCCGACCAGTGTCGCGCGGCCGCCTGCGCCATTAGCGAAAAGGCCGACCGATAGACGCGCGACCGGCATCGAGGCGGTGTAGTGATGCGCCCGCACGAACGGGGCCGCCTGATTCTTTGTGCTTATGATATCGACGGCGAGCTGCTTCGGATCAATTTCCGTCGCATCCGGTATCCAGTGGCAGCGCCGGTCGCGCCAACGCTGGCTGCGTGTGGTGAGCATGATGGTGATCTCCCTTGGATCACCATTGCCCCTCCCCCTACCCTCTCGCGGCCCGCTGGGCCTGAGGACGGTTCGAGTCGGCTGATGTGGATGTGTCGATCACCGCGGGTGCGGATGCCTACGCGTGAACACTGTAAGGATTCAGTCTCGGTCGATACCTGTCGCGTTGGCTTTGAGAGCAGAAATAACCGTATTGGTGAAGCCCGGAGGCATGCGACCGGCAATATAGGAAGGTTCCGGTGACACTGGCCGGATATCGAAGCCTATCCAGGTGAAGTGATTATACTGGTCGACGACGACTGATGTGCCGCGGGAGATCCCCGCAGCGTCCGCTACCTGATCGGGTATTGCCAGGGTTGAGGCTTGCCGGTCGGCCTTCGTGGTGATCGCGACTGTAAATACCCGTTGCCCCTGGGTAGCGATAACCATGACAGGGCGCGTTTTGACGCCTTCATCGCGACCAGCTTGCTGTTCGTGGGTGAAGAGGTAGACGTAGTGGAGTATGTCACCGACTTTAGGAAGCGGGGTCATCGTTCCAACGATCTACCGCGATTTCCTCACTCGTCGGACGGGCCGCTTCGAAGATGGCGCCGTGCTCACTGGTCATATCGGCGGCGTCGACGGCAACCAGATCCAGGACCGAGAGAATTTGACCTGCTGCAATTCGCTCTAGCCGCTCGAAGTAGGACGCTTCGGCCAAGGTGATGTCGGGCCTTCCATGCTTGGTGATGGTGACAGGTGTCCGGCGCCCGAGATCAAGATACTGTCCCGTGTGGTTGTGGAAGGTAGTCAGCGGAACCTTCTTTTTCGGCGGTGTGGCGATAACGGGATCGGCCATGGGACTCTCTTCAACCAGATGATGCCCCCAAAATAGCAAATATGGCAATTTTTACAAGTTTTGGCTGATGAGATTCGAACCGGCAGGTTGTGTCATCGCGGATCTGGTAATGGGATCTGTACGGACTGCCCGGTGCTGAGATTGATGAACCCGCCGGCGTGACCAATTGACCCGCGGCCGAGGAGGTCGAACAGAAGCGCGAGCGCGTGGCTTGCAACGACGCGGTTTACGAAAAGCGACTGCCGTTCGAGCGCTTCGGCGACCGAGCAGGACGGGGAATCGTCGTCGGGCAGGCTTTCGTCCCTGAGTTCCGGAAAAGCTTCGAGAACAGTCGGCAGGCGCGAGCCATCGTCGCCCCTCTCCGACGCTGGGCAGCCGATGATAAATTGCCCGTCATTCGCGCGGTTGCCGAGGTCCACCCAGTAGGTAGGTCTGTTGCGCTCATCCTCGATCGCGGCACCGATCGCGCGTCGAGCGGATGCTGTGTCGACACAGGTAATGAGCATCTCGGCGGCTTCCGGCCTGATGGCGCCAGGCGCGCGACCATGGACGGCCTTCCAGTCCAGCCCATGTGCCAGATTGATTCGCTCGGTAAGGGTGCGGGCCTTCGAATGCCCGATATCGCCGTGGTAGAAGGGCTGGCGGCCGAGATTGGCTTCGCTGACAATGTCATCGTCAACGGTCGTAACGTCGAGCGAGCGAGAGCTGATGGCGCGCAAGGCTATATCGAGGCCTGCCAGCCCCATGAGCATCTGCGAGCCTGACCCGCCGCAGCCGACAAGCAGGATCCTAATTGGTTGGTTGTTGAAGGCGGCGGGTATGTAGTGCCGACGCGGCAGGTCAGTTTGCATGGTGATCTCCTGTGAACGGACTGCGTGGCAGGGGGAGAAACATTCCGCCGGCGCACAGACGTGAGACCATTTCCGGTCCGGTCGGATCGTCGATCCTGCCAAAGACGAGCGCGAGCTTGGTTGCATCGGCGTCGTCGGCATCGTCGGTGGCGCTGAAGAACGCGCGCCCGCGCGCGTGGCTGTGTGCGTCGCAGATCATGTGGCAACCCGGCGGAAGAACCGGGGTGCGGTAGATGAGGCGCGAGGGCGTCGCTTCGTCGATTGTCGGAAAGATCAGTGAGAACTCCCGGGTTGCTTCATCCCAGACGATGAACGCAGCGGCCTCATTGGGTAAGGCGGCCCGGAAGTGATCGAGCATCGCCGCGCGATGCTCATGTGGGATGAGCCCGCAGAGCAGGTCGGCCCTCGGCGGTCCTGCAGCGCCATAGGGCAGATAGGCGGCGATCGACGCGGTGATCGGCACATCGAGCGCGAGCCAGGGGCGGCGCAGGATGAGCATGACATTGTCGCATCCGATGGCGATACCGTGACCGCCCCGCGCGGTGCGAAGGGCATCGATCGCGGGCGAGCGCCCGGACGGTGGAACCGGGTAGCAGGGCACGGCGGCGAGCACTGCCGCATCTGTCGGATCGTCGGTGAGCATATTCATCTCCGGGTGAGCGCGGCAATCAGCCGCCCGAGGGTCATTGCATCGCCAGCCGCCGGGCGCTGTTTCTGCGCAGCGGTCTTGCGGGCGCCTGCGATAAAAGGCTTGAGGCGGCTCACCGGGAACCGGCGTGCGCGCCGCGCCGCAAGGTCATCCCAGAGAGCGATCAGTCCGCCCTTCCCTTTTATCGTGAACTCCTGGCCGGGGTTAGGGTGCGTCGACCAGCTATCGAACACCGCGCTTTCGAATTGCGGGATGGAGGCAATGGTAAGCTCCTTGGGTCGTGCGATGCTGCCCCAGCAAAGATGCCCTTCGACAAAGACGTTGAGAATCGGGGAATGGAGCAGCCTGGTGTCCACGCCGGGTCGCTGATTTGCCGGAAGCGCGAAAATGCCGAGGCCGGAGCGGGTCGCGACGAACAGATGCGCCGGATAGGGGACGGGCACGATGATCCGCTCGCCGAGCAGGCGCAGGTCGTCCGGCGGGGATGACAAGGCGAAATAGGCGGGTCGCACCTGCTCGGGTATCCACCAGACGAGAAGATCGGGGTGTGCGACCAGCATGTTATCGGGCAGGAGCTGGGGGGTAGTCGTGCGGCCGAGCGCTTCGGACCACTGGCGCAGATGCGCGCGGGTCAGCGGCGTGCCTGCTTCGATGGTCGGGCGCTCCTCATCATCGAGCTTGACCGCGTGCATGCTGGCAAAGGCAAAGCTGTCATGGCCGGAGGAACGGGACATGCCGCGCGCATCGCTGCGATAGAGCAGGATCGCGTTCGCGAGGACGAGACTGCCGTCGACGGCTTCGAAATGGGTCGAATAATCGGGCATGACGGGCTCACTTTCTTGCCGGGTCGAACTGGAGCAGGGCCTGGGCGCAGGCGAGGAAGCGGGTGCCGGCGCGCAATGTGGCAAACCAGTCGTCGATGCGGTCGGCGTCGGGCAGCGGGCACAGGCCGCAAAAGTCCATGAAGCCCATTTCCATGCCGTGGCGGCCGACATCGTCGAGTTCACGCGCGAACTGGTCGAAGGGAACGAGGGTCAGCGGCGGCAGGGTCGCGCATTCCTCGATGCCGGGAACATATTCGAAGACCGTCTCGATATCGTAGTCCCAGGCATTCAATTCCCGCGGGCTCTGTGCGAGTGCGTCGTGGGCATCGTGCAGTTCGCTCAGCAGTTGGCGCAATCGGGCCGGGAGCCGCGAGGGACGCGCGGCATTGGCTGAGATCATCCATTCGGGACGCCGTGCGTTCATGGTCGACGGCAGGGTCATTTCGCTATTTTCGATCTCGTCCGGACCGTACATGTCGATCATGGACTGCCGGGCGGATTCGTCGTCGGTCTCGCCTTCCCAGTAGTACATCGACACTTCTTCGAAGAGGTCGTCGTATCCGAAGATCGGCAGGGCGCGGCGCAATGTCTCTCCCAGTGCCTTGTAGATCGCGGCGCGCCAGCGGATGGGTGCATCCCCGGTTTCGATCCAGCCAAGGTCGAGCTGGCCGAGACTATCGCAGATGATTGCGATTGCCGGCGGTCCGTGATCGTGCCCGTGGAGAACGACCGTGCGCAGGTCCACCATGTCGATTGCGCCGAGGACATCGTGAACCGCCTCGCTGAAGACCCGTTCGATATGGCGCCGCGCTTCTGGGCGGGTGAGGCTTTGTGAGCCCGGAGTGCGCGCCGCGACCCATTGACCGATCAGCTTGTGGTGGGGCGCCAGCGGACAATCGAACAGGACCGGAATGTCCCTCGAAACCGCGGGTGACCGCCCGGCAAGTTCAGCCGAGCGGCGGGAGTGCAAGGCCTCTCGGCGCGTGGATCGGTTCGGAGATACCAAGCCCCGCCAGGGTTGGATTTGTGCCGATCCGCGCGTGGAGCGCCTGGGCCTTGAGGCTGCAGGCGGGGAGCTGGGTTCCGGGAGTGTCGCCATCATCGCATTCGATCCATTCGAGCAGGGTTTTTCGGGGTGCGGGCGGTATGGGCGCGGACTTGCGGCGGCCCATGGTCAGCCCTTGGTGCCGACCGCGCGGCGATATTCGGTCACGTGCGCGCCGCCGATCACGCCGGCGTCGGCCATCTCGGCATTGAGGATCGCCGGGTAGAGGGTCGCATGGTAGGCGCGGAGCGCACGAGGATCGCCCGCGAGATGGGGCGGGACCGGCAAGTCGATGCCATCGTAGCGGTAGGTGCGTTCGAGCTGGTTGATCTGCATTGAAGGTCTCCTGTTGGCTGATCGTTGAGATGGGAGAATGACCGGGGTCAGAAGAGGCTGGCGGGCTCGTCCGCTTTGGCGTCCGCGGGGGGTGTGGCCGGAGCCGGGGTCTTTGCCGCGGTTGTCGATGCCGAGGGCCTGGGCGTTGAGGCCGACTTCGCTTTAGCGGCCTCGATCGCGGCCGTCCTGGCGGCTTCGGCGACCTCGCGCTGTCCGGCCAGTTGGTCGGCGAGCGTCTTGCGTGCGGCGATGAGTTGACCGAGCGCGCCTTCGGCTCCCCTGGCGAGTTCGGCATCGATCTCGGCGGCGCTTGCGGTGATGGCGATCGGGCGTGTCTCGCTTGTGTCGAGCGTAGCGGTAGCGCCCTCGGCTTTGCGCGGGATGATCGTCAGCGTGACCGTGTCGTCAGGTCCGGCGACAAGGTCGAAAGCAAGCGAATAGCGGGCGAGCAGCGGCAGCAGGCTTGTGACAAGCATGGTGTTCAGTCCTTTCGTGTGGGGAACGGGTGGGTAATCAGGCAACGAGTTCGGCGACGTTCGCGGGGGTTTCATCAGGAACTGGTGTCGGGTCCGGCGGCGGCTGGCCGTAGGTGCTGTCGAGGGTCATTGCGCCGGGCAGTCGTCCGGCCCAGTCGAACCCGATACGGTTGAGCATGCCGGTGATGAGTTCCGTCTTCTTGGAGGCGAGGAGGCGCGCGAAGGACTTGGCGCCGATATGGGCAACGAGGCCGCATTCCTGAGCGATGAAGCTGAGTTCGTCCTTGGTGTATCGCTCGAGAAACGCTTGATCGACCTGCCAGCTGTCGCGCAGATCGACCCCGAACACCCGCGCGAGATCCGCGACGTGGCTGAAGTTGAGGACGTCCTTGGCGTAAGCCGCGCCAATGACGGACAGGATGTTCGCCGAGCGCGCATCGGACAGCGCCTGGATTTGGACGATCCTGTTCGCATAATCGAGATCCCGGAAATTATCGCCGACAAGCAGACTGGCGCGCGACGTCAGCGTCTCGGCCTTGATCTGGGACAGCGAGCCGGACATCGCGGCAACCAGGATGGTCGTCCGGGCGTGATCTGCGTTGCCTGCGAGCGCACGGGCAAGCGCGGTCCGCCAGGTCGCTTCGCGAAGCTCCTTCGTGCGCGCGGCGAGCGACTTGGCCGTCACACCGGGTTTCGGGGCGCTTTGCGAGGCTTTTGCCGGGCTGACCGGAGCTGGCGCCGACGATGGATTTGCTTCGGATTGGATCGAAGGTGGCTCGCCCTCCCCTTCCCCATCCTGCGAGGCTGCGGGCGGCGCGGTATCAAGTTCGGTATCAGCGGTGTCTTCCCCCTCATCGTCTGCAGACGTCGCGAGAGCGGCTCTTGCCGCGGCTTCGGCCTGGGCCTCCTTTTCGAAACGGATGACCTCGGCAGCTTCGGTCTTGATCTGGAAGCATCCGGCGTTGGTGCAGTATCCGTCGTCGACATGGGTCTCAAAGAGCGCGCGCTGGGTGGCGGAATTATAGGGGCACTTGGTACATTCGCTCTTGTCGAAACAGGCAGACGCAAGGTCCTGTGTCACCCGCTTGAGAAGCTCCTGTGTCTTGGCGACGTCGAGCTGCGCGGTGAGAATGGTTTCGAGCGCCTTGTCCTGCTTGTCTTTCGGCACCGCGGCGAGCAGTTCGGCATGACCGACTTTGATACGGCGTTCGTCCAGGGCCGTTTTGACCGGTTCGGATAGTTCAGCGAGGGCGAGCCGGCGATCGAACATGGTGCGGGACCATCCGAGACGCTTTGCGGCTTCCGCGCGGTCACCCTGGCATGCCGCGAGCACCCGCACTGCTGCATCGGCCTGTTCGGTCTCCGATGCGTTGTCGCGATCGTGGTTCTCTGCGATTGCGGCTTCGAGGGCTTCCCGATCGGTCATCTCGCGAATGACGACCGGGATTTCGCCTTCCGGGCCATAGACCTCGAGCGAGGCGCGATAACGACGTTCGCCCGCGACGATTGCGAAGAATCCGTCCTTTGGTCTAAGCAGGATCGGTTGCAAGACGCCGCGCCGACGGATGGACGCTACGAGTTCTTCATGCTTCGCGCGGTCGAAATAGCGGCGCGGATTATCTCCTTTGATGATTTTGGAAAGCGGCAGAGTGATTTCGGGAACGGGTTCTGGTGCGTCCAAGGCACGTCTCCTTGCGGAATGTCGCGGACCCGTCCTTCGCGGCCGTGCAGCTTCAATCCGGCGAGTCCAATCCGCTCCCCTCCCCCTTGCCTCTCGTGGCCCATCGGGCCTCAGAGCGGGTTGGTCGATTTCCGGCGTTTGGCAAAAAGGGAGCCCGCATCCGCGGCTTCAGGCGCTGGTGATCAAGTCCAGCAGACGCGCTTGCAGTGCGCCGTCGCGTAGGTCGGTATCATTGATGTCGATGACCGGAGCGATCTTTTCCATGCGCGGATGGGTGATCGCCTTGGCGTCGTGATAGGCGTCCGTGTCGAAGCCCATCGCCTCGACTATGGCGATGCGGTTCTCGCCTGTTTCACGAGAATATGTTTCGATGATGAAGTCGGGCCGGCAGTTCCCGGCGGGCGTCTGGATGTCGAACAGGGGCTTAGTGATCGCGCTGTCGTAACGATGTTCGTCAAGCCGGTGTTGAATCCGCAACAGATCGCGCAGGACGGTGCGTTCGAAATCGGAATCGACGGGTATGAAGCGCTGTCCCGAATAGATGGGCTGAGCATAGGCCCGCAGCGGCGCATAGCCCTTCACTTGCGGCAGCTCGCCGATGACGATCAGCGCCAGATAGGGGCCGGCGACGGGCGTGCCATGAATCGATGGGTGCTGGATGCGGGTCGCGACTTCGATGGGATCGCAGCCGGCGGCATGGATAACATTGCCCTCAATGCCGTTGGCAAACAGCAGGAGAAATCCTTGCGGGGCGTGTCCGCGGGGCCAGCGGGAAGCAAGCGCGCGAATACCGGCATAGACGCGCCGATGCCGGAAGGCTGAACCGTGCGTCCATAACACTCTCGCCAACTCGACGCCGGGCGCAACTTCGATATGACCGGCGGCTTGCTGGATTGCTGCGAATTCGCTGGCGATGCCGCGTTCGCCACTGGGCGACAGCATGGCCTGGTTGCGACCGGCGAGATCGATCAGCCGCCACATCAATCGGGCAAGCCGCGGGATATGCGGTTGGCGCACACGACCGCCTGCGCTGTCTTCGGGCGCGCGGGCAAGGCGAACCGGAGCGCTCTTAAGTACCGAAAAATAGCCCTCGGGGCGGTCGACTGGTCGAACCGGATCGGCGGCCGCCATGTGTCCGGGCGCGGCCTGGGCATGGAAGAATGGACAATCGAGGCGATGCTCGGGTCGTCCCGGACCCGTCAGGCGTCTGAGGTAGAAGGTTTCCGCTTCGCTGAGATAGGCCGGCGTCATCAACGGCGGAGCGACTTGGGCGCCCAGGCAGTCACAAGCGATCCACATGTCGCCGAGCCTGGCCTGTTGCACCAAGACGACGCCCGCTTCCTCGTCGTGGTGGTTTCCCTTCCCGATGTACCATCGCACGAGCGCGTCGCGAACGAGCGGATCGATCGGGATTCGTTGGTGGCCCCTGCCCCCGCGATCAACCAGCCACACGGAACGATCCAGGGCGACATCGGGGGCATGCCGCTGATGCTCTCAGCATGCGCATTCTCCTGTCCACTGGCGTTCGGTGGGGAGCATAACACATGGTGTTTCGCTTGATAAACAGTCTGGAGGAAGTTGCTCTGGTCGATTGGCCTTGTTCGTGCTATGTTCCGATAATTGCTTGTCTAGGAGATGTCACATGAGCAGCCCGAAGAAACTGCCTGGCCGGATCGATATCGACATCACGCTTGTCGATGCGTCGCTGGATCATGTGCAGCGTCCGGAACGCCGGGCAATCGCGGCGCTGTCGATCGGTGTCGAAGCGAACGACGCTTATTATTCGGTGGTGGAGCTGCTCGAGGCTGTGCATCTTGTCGGCACCCGCCATCCAGACGGTCGGCGAAAGCTGGGCCGGATTCTGGGAGAGCGCGGCGATGATTATCAGCGCTCGATCTACTACGCGCTCGCGGGACGCGGTGCGTCTCATATGCTCGACGATCTCGAATGGCTTGCCGCGATCCTGAAGGCACGGGGCAGCGTAGCGCGCCACCATGCCGTGAACGATCCGATCTCGCCCTATATTTCGCCGGAACCGGACGGCCCGGTCGGCGCGTTCGCGCCGTCGTTTCCGCTTGGTCGGTCGTGGCGGACGTTCCGGGCTCCAGCCGGTTAAGAGAATGGCAGGTTGCCGGGTGGGGTATTCCGTCACGGCATAACCTGCGCAGCAATCTCAGCGTCGTCGTCTGGCGTTGTGGTGACCAGGAAGGGCTGTTCGACAAGCCCTGTTCGTACGATGGTCTGGGGATAGCCGGCCCGCTCGCTCCGACGGCAGGCATATTCCCAGGCCCGCTGGAAGCTGTTGAGTTTGCGCTCGGCGGTCGATCCCGCAGTAGTCGGCATAGCAGGGGCCTTTCATCAGAATAAGGGTGAGGGACAATTGCAAACCCTGCATTGGGCAGTGAGCCGCCCTCCCCCCTCCCCTTATTCGGACCTTGAAGTCGCTCGAAGCGCGTCATGGGAGGAATGTCGTGGCGGACAGCGCCAGTTGATAGCCCTGATAGCCGCGTTGCGTCGCAAACCGAGGTGGAGGCGATGTACGCTGCGATGGTCGACAGTTTGCTGCCTCTAGCGTAATCAGAGTGCTAGCGCCGTTGCTTGATGCGCTGTGGGTTACAGCGTTCGATTGGGCAGGCCGGTGGTTCGGGAGCCAACCTCGCGGTTGCATCTCCCTTAAAGAATCATCTTATAAAAACGCCCAAGCGGAGCGCGGGAGCTTCTATAGATTCATGATTCTAAGATTCAGGACCATTTAGTCGTTGAAACTCAATGCGTTGATATGCCTCTATATGAGCCGGTGGGGGCTTTAGCGTGAGCGCAAGGGGGCATTAATGCGAGCGCAAGGGGGCAACTGGATGAGCGCCCGGGGGTTTATGTGAGCGATTGGGGGTGGCCGGGATTCGATATGAAGTGGCCTCTGGAAGGGTTTGATTCAGCCCAATGAATCGTTTCGTTCGCCGACTGCGCTGGATTTGGGGTCGATTTTGAGGGCGATGGTGGCGGTCGGGATTGGCTGACGCCGGTCGTGCGGTTCTTTATATGAGCGATCGGGGGCGTCTGGGCTTGCAGTGGTAAGCGGTCAGTCCTTTCGATCGGCGTTTATATGAGTGGACGGGGGTGCCCCGAAAAACCGATTCGGATCAGCAGCTTGGCGCGGCGTTATTGTGAGTCGCTGGGGGGCGCACTGTCTCGTCTTGCGGCAACTGATCTGGGCCAATCGATCGTGTTTATGTGAGGAATCGGGGGCGCTCCTAAACCCGTGTATTTCTGCGGGTTTCGCGGCGCGTTTATGTGAGGACCAGGGGGCTGGCGACAGAGTGCCCTGCCCTCTTCTCATGAGTCGGCGGGGGTTTGTCTATGTGAGTAAATGGGGGTGGGTTCTCTTTATGACACGTTGATGGTATGCAACTCATATGAAGCTCGATTCGGACATATCGGAAATCGAGGTAACATCAGGGCTGGAGAGTCTGAGCCGGACGCTGCGCGTTGCGGATGTGATTCGCCGCCGTGATCTCGATTTTGTAAGCAAACCCGGCGAATTGGTCGAGTCTGAGTTCGAGACCGGCTCGCTTGGCGCTGCTGCGCGCAAAGCTTTCGCGTTGATGCTGCGCAAGGCTGGTCCGGAAGCCTATGAAGACAAGACGTTCGTTATTACGAAGAAGGAGCTTCGAGGCTCCCACAAGGGTAATGAGCGTATTCAGACCGTGATGGATGAATTGCTTCGGGTCATTGTTCGTATCCGAACGACGACGTCGAAGGGTAAACCTGCGGTGATGTCGCAGTCGTTGCTAGCGAGCTGTGTCGAGGAAATTTCCGAAGACGGGATGAGCGTCGTCGAATTTCAGTTCTCGGATAATTTCAAGCGCGTGTTGCAGCGCTCGGACTATTATGCGCGCGTGAATCTCGGTGTGATGCTTGCGCTGCAGTCTCGCTACGCTCTCTCCCTTTACGATCTGGGGTGTCTGATCATCAATCGGCAGAACCGGGTGTACAAAATGAAAGTCGATGAATTGCGGCGGAAGCTTGGAGTTCCTGACGGCAGCTTCAAGAACTTTGCCGAGTTCCGGCGCGATGTGCTGGCGAAGTCGAAGGCGGAGATCGATCAGCTGGCGGATTTTACGGTTGAATGGGAGGAAATCCGGGGATCGGGCCGCGGTCGGCCGGTCGAGGCCGTGAAACTGATGTTTCACCCCAAGGATCTTGAGGATCAGGAGGAAACCGCGCGCGAGTTGGATCGTCCCAGGGTTGGTCGGCGCGCGCGGCGTGAGGGCACGGTGGAGACGATGGCGATCGCGGATCGGCCGAAGATTATCGAGCGTAAGCCGTTTCCCCGCGATTCTCTGCACTTCTGCCCCGACACGCGTTTGTTGACGATCGTTGCGGATTATGGCGGCGGTTGGGACAAGGATCTCATTGCGAGCGGGTATCGCAAGACGATGGGTTCTCGACTGGATAACCTGGTTGGGGATGCACTTTACAAGTCGTGGGAGGGGTTTTGTAAATCCTTCGTGCAGCAACGTGGGCGTGCATAGGGGACCCCTGCCCCCGATCACTCATATAAACGGACCCCGAGCCTCAGACCGGCCCCGGTCCAGGAGCGCCCTCCCCTTCGGCGAGATCGAGCAAGGCGATGATCCCATCGGGGAGGCTGAGATTTCTGGCTTCGCACCAGATGACGAGCCTGTCCCGTTCAGGTTGCGAGAGACGCATGGTGATGTGCTTGGTCCGCGCCGGACCGCGCATTGGTTTGCGCTTGGGAATTGCGGCGGTGTCTGCCTGTACTTGCGGGAAGTAATTTGCGGGGGGAGTTGGTCGGACTGGTTCCCGGATCGGCGTTTGATCGACTGCTGCGCCCGCTGGCGGTGTGGACGCGATCAGGCTCTTCAGGCGTTCGGTTGGATCGTCGTGCGTTTCGAGCCGTTGCCGGGTTTTGCCGATGATGTCACCCATGGCCGGGGCTGCGGGTTTGGGTTCAGCCATTGGACGCCTCCTTGTTCTGAATTTCGCCGAGGACGTCGGCGAGGATGCTCTGGGCTATTCGCCGGGCTTTTTCGGTTTTGGCGAGACCGGCTTGCTCCACTTCCGCGAGGGTCATGCGGAAATTCGACATGGCGCGGAACGCATCGAGCGTGTGCATTTGTTCCTTGAATATCGGCAATGCACTGCCGATTTGGGCATCGATTTCCCACTCGGCGCGCGAGCGCGCGACCTGCCCGGTTTGGGTAATGAGCACTCGGTATGGCACTCCGCCACCCATCTTTTGCAGCATTTCGCTAGTTTCGACGGTCCTTTCTAGGTCGAGGCGCGAGGAGCGGGTCGGTATCACGACAAAGTCAGAGTCCATCGCGGCATATGCGGTCTTGAAGTTGGACGTGCCTTCAGAATCCACGATCACCAGTTGTGCGTTTTCCCTTGCTCTTTTGATTGCGGCGCCGATCTCGCCGTCACGGATCTGGGAGGCATCCTCGACGGTTATGAGGGAGTCCCCTCCCCTCCCCTCTTCGCGGCGATCGCGGTGCCAGTTTAACAGGCTATTCTGGCGGTCGGCATCGAGCATGAATACGGAGCCGCCAAGCGCCTCAAATTCGGATGCGAGCGCGAGCGCGAGCGTGGTTTTGCCCGCACCTCCTTTGCTCTGTGCGATGGTGATGACCGGCATTCGTTAAACTCCTCCAATACAAGGTCGCGCGTTCGCCCGCGCGGCAGTAGCCGACCGCGCATAAGGATGCGCGGCACCATCCGTATGCGACGGTGATAGCGCGTGTATGTGCGCGGTGCAAGCATGCCGCGCGCCCACATACGAGTGCGCCTGCTGCGGCGCGTGTACATATACATCACCGTCACATGGTAGCAGCGCAGGCGACAGCGCGGTGGGACGGGCAGACGCAAGCGCGGGCAAGGGCGCATACGCAGACACCGGCGCAGCACACAGCGCGTTACATCGTGCCCTACAAAACGCGGTGGTATATGCAGCACATGACGCGGCACAAACCTAAATAGTTGATAAACTGCCAGTTTCTCCGAATGCCGAAGTGCAGGGTGCCGCAAATTGGGCTAGCGCACACCGGTGAGGAGATTGTCTATTGCTGCCATTTCCCTGTCGAACGCATCGAAGACAGAAGCAAGATCGCGATCGAGGGGAAGGGGAGGGCGCTCTTTGGTAGGCCGCCCCCGCTTCGCCGGTAGATAGCCAAAATCCGCAGCGAGGTCGGGAGTCAGATATTGACGCCAGCTCCGCCGCTGGGTGATCTCTACGAGAAGGCCTGCCATAGAAGCGCGCTCGATCAGCTTGCTCGCTCCGGCGATGCTCATGGAGAGCAGCTCTGCAACTGATTGCGGGGAGATGAGCGGCCGATACTGGATAAGCGCCAGTAACGCAGGGAGTGCGCCAGGTCGATACTCGGCCGCAATCGCCCGCTGGGCATCGCGATAATGACGCTCAAGGCCGTGCAGCCTTTCAAGGCCGATCCGGGCCGCGCTTTCGAGCGCGCGCAGCACCGCCAACCAATCATCGGCATCCGGCCTCCGCTTCATCCGGAACGCCTTGGCGCCGCCCGCGAGGCAGGGCAGGGGGCTGGCGGCGAGGCCGTGGTCGCGCAGCGCGAATGCCAGGCCGAGCCAGGCCATGATGCTGTGGTCGATCCGTGCGAGCTGGCGCACGGTGTCGAGCGCGCGAACCAGGGGAGGGTGGTCCTTGGCCTCGCCCGGCTCGCCGATAGCGGTAGGGAGCGCGTCGCGCCAGGAGAGCGCATCTGCATCGAGAGACGCGCGCCATTCGGCGAAGCGGTCGAACAGGTCAAGGTGGCTGGGGAGAGGAGGGCGACCGGGGAGGGGGAGCCCACATCCCCACGAAAATACATCAATTTCCTCAATCTCGGCCGACTGTAGTTGCAGTGCCTTCGCGTAGCCGGTCCAGGCCGCCCGCATCGCCCACGGCTTTGCCACCGGACTGACGATAAACCGCGCATCGAGCCGACCGATCGCCAGCGAACACGATGCTATCGCCGCGACCATTTTCGGGGTATAGTCGGGGCCGTAGCGGGCCGGGGCAGGGCGCCTTTCCATAACCAATAGTGAACTGAAATGACCTTTGGGTAAAGTGTGCCCTGATACATAGTGTTGATAATGGATCGTTATCAACACTCTATACAATAAAATGTCGTCGCGCTAAGCCTCGGCACTGTCGGTTTCCCCATACGACCGGACTCTGGCTTACCGCGCGACGTAGCGCGCCAGATTGTCCCCAAACCGCCGGATTCTGGGTAGCAAACCCCCGGACTGGTGCGGCCTCTGCCGAGAAAACCCCGCAGACTGCCCGCATTTTCGAGCTCGCCAGGATGTGAAAGCCGACGCTGCCTGTCCGCGCGGGAGAGCCGGGCTGACAGCGGGTTCTGTGGCCGTCGAGATGGGCCGATCGAACTCGACCACCTCAATCAAAGCTGGCCATAAGGTCCTCGAATTCATATCATATGGGGGCAACCGGTCGTTTGACCCCGTTATATGGAATGTGACAAATGGCTTTGATCGGCTACGCGCGGGTCTCGACCGACGAGCAGGACACGGCCATCCAGCTCAGTGCGCTGCGCGCCGAAGGCTGCACGGTGATCCTCGAGGACAAGGCGAGCGGGGGCAGCCGCGATCGTCCGAACCTCGCGCGTGCGCTCGCACGCGTCGGGCATGGCGATACGTTGCTGGTGGTTCGGATCGACCGTTTGGCACGATCGCTTTCGCATCTGCTCGAGATCGTGGAGACCCTGAGGGGGAAGGGCGCCTATTTTCGCTCGATCAACGATCCGATCGATACATCGAGCGCGCAGGGCATGCTGATGACGCAAATGCTCGGCGCCTTCGCGGAGTTCGAGCGTGCGCTGATCCGCGAGCGGACCCGCGCCGGTCTTAAGGCGGCCGTTGCACGAGGAGCTAAACCTGGAAACCCGAAGATGCGCGCACGCGATCCGGCGGCGATCGCCGATATCCGCTACAGCCTCAAGGAACGCTATCTCAATGAGTTGATCGACGATCGGCACCGCTGGTTGCCGACGGTTGCCAGATTGCGGCCGCATCTGCCTTGGGCACTAGTCCTACGGCAAATCCGCGCCATCACGCCACCCGTGCGCTCGTTCAGCGAGCGAACTCTGGTGAAAGCGTGCCGAGCCCTGGTAAAGGCCGGCTATGCCGATGCAATCATCCTTGACCAGGCACCGCGCCTGCCGCCTGATACGCGGGTCGCGCGGCTTGTCGCCGATCGCCTGAAAACGCATCCGGATTCCTCGTTACGGGACATTGCGTCCTGGCTGACCCGAGATCTGCGTGAGCCAACGCCGCGCGGCGGATTGGCATGGTCGCCCGAGGGCGTGCGGCGGGTGATTGGGCAAGCGCAGAAGCTGCAATTGCTCCAGGATTGATCCAGAGCTTCCTTTTTGCGAATAATTCGCAGATAAGCGCGGTCAGGAATTGCGAAGTTCGCAGGATTCGGGCTTAAGAACACTTTGGAAGGAAAGGCCTCTCGACCTTGCTATGTTGATCGTCCGGCTACTTTCCTTGCTGTTCGTGCTGACGCTGGCTTTCTCCCACGGCGGTCCGATCGCGTCGATCAGCCACGATCACGCGCTCACGGCCGAACATCATCATGCCGGGCATGGCCATAGCCCTAGCGATGCGCCCGATACCGATCATGAATCGGATGGGACCAGCGCCCATGTTCATCTGCTCGTCGACCGGCTCGCGTATGCGGCGCCGGTCCCGGCGACGAGGCTTGACCGAGCGCCCCGACACTGGCCGCACAACCAACCGCAACTGCCATCGGCCGTTCTCGCGCCGCTGCTCGAGCCACCCGCCGCCTGAGCCTGATGCGGCAGCCGCCGCGTGAACGCGGTGCGGGTTTGTTTCGCGCCGTTTCTCCAGGCATGTGCCTGGCGGGCCGCTTGCCCGTCCGGCGCTCAGGAAAGTCATGTCATGAATTCCTTACGGGCCAGACCTCCGGCGATTTGCCGCACGGTCCTCCTTGCCCTGATGGCCTTTTCCTTCGCTGGCGCGGCTTTCGCGCACGGCGTCGCCGAGGGCGATCAGGGCTATATCGAACAGACGAGCGGGCCACAGATCGGCGCGTTCCTCTATCTCGGCGCCAAGCATATGGTGACGGGCTACGACCATCTGCTGTTCCTGTTCGGCGTGATCTTCTTCCTCTACCGGATGAAGGACATCGCCGCCTATGTGACGCTGTTCGCGATCGGTCACTCGACGACGCTGATCGCGGGCGTCCTCATGGGCACGAATGTCAGCGCCTATCTGGTCGATGCGATCATCGGCCTGTCGGTCGTTTACAAGGCGCTCGACAACCTCGGCGCGTTCCAGCGATGGTTCGGCGTCCAGCCCAATACCAAGGCGGCGGTGCTGATCTTCGGCCTGTTCCACGGCTTCGGCCTTGCGACCAAGCTACAAGACTTCTCGCTGTCCCCGGATGGGCTGATCGTCAATCTCCTCTCGTTCAATGTCGGCGTCGAGATCGGGCAGATCCTCGCGCTCGCCGCCATCCTTATCGTCATGGGCTACTGGCGGCGCACGCGCAGCTTTTCGGCCCATGCCTTCACCGCCAACGTCGTGCTGATGACCGCGGGCTTCGTGCTCACCGGCTATCAGCTCGCGGGCTTTGCTCTGGAAGGAGCCGCATCATGAACCAAGTTCCGCAACCCGGCATCGGGGAGTTGCCGAGCCTGCGCCAGCTCAACCGCGCGACCCTGATCGCTCTCGGAGCCGCCGCCGTCATTCTCGTGACGACCGTGCTTCCGGCCGAATATGGCGTCGATCCCACCGGCGTCGGCCGCTTGCTCGGGCTGACCGAGATGGGCAAGGTCAAGCGGGCGGAAGCCGCAAGCCATGCCGTCCCGGCGACGCCCGTGGCCGCAGCGCCCGCCGCATCCCCGGCGCCCGCGCTGAAGGCCGGGGAACCCGTCGAGGTGAAGCTGACGCTCGCTCCCAATGAAGGCCGTGAGGTCAAGGCGACCATGAAGGCGGGCGGCGAGTTCGACTATCGCTGGGCCACGGATGGCGCGGAGGTCCGTTTCGAGCTGCACGGCGAGCCGGCAGGCGCTGCGAGCGACGACTATACGAGCTATGAGAAAGGCAGCTCGGCTGGCGCATCGGGCAAGTTCCGCGCGCCCTTCGACGGCACGCATGGCTGGTATTGGAAGAACCGCACCGACCAGCCCGTCACCATCACCGTGACCGCAACCGGCGACTTCGAGAAGTTCGCCGCGCTTCCCTGAACCTCATTTCCAATCTGAAAAGGATATTTCCATGCGTATTGCTCTTATCGCTCTTGCCGCCTTCGCGCTCCATGCTGCCCCGGCGCTCGCCCATCCCGACCATGACGACGAGGAGCATGAGGCGCGCACCCCCCAGCAGACCGCCCGCGACAATGTGGTGCGGCTCATCAGCCAGGCGAAGCTGCCGGCGAGCTGGTCGAAGGCGACCGTTGCCGGCACGCGCGAGCGCACCAGCCAGGGTCAGCGCCAGACGATCGTGACCTTTCGCAACGAAGCCGAACCGAATGCGGCGCGCAAGCTGTTCCATGTCGTGCTGACGGCAGGCGGCCAGTTCGTCTTGGGCGACTTCCGCCAGCCTTGACCCTGCAAGGACGCCGGGGCCATCCCCCGGCGTCCGCTTTTCCGACTCCGCGATCCTATCGGATCGGCCAGTGCGGATGCAGTTCGTCGATCACGAATATATGGGCCGCGCGACCCTGCGGATGGCCTTCGGCGAGATGGGGATGGTCGGGCGGAAGGGCGGCGTGATCGTGCTCCACCACGTCGGCATCCTCCTTTGGCCAGATCAGGAACGCTAGTCCCACGCCGATCAGCGACAGCGCGGCGGCGACCGCGAACGCCAGGCCCATGCCACCCTGCGCGCCGGTCTGGCCAGCCAGCGGATAGGCGACGAGCCAGCACACATGGCTGAGCGCGAACTGCGCGGCGAACAGGGCGGGCCGATCCGCTTCGCCCGACGATCGTCGTAACAGGCGGCCGCCCGGCGTGATGCTCGCCGAATAGGCAATGCCGAGCACCGCCCACCCCGCGAGAATGACGCTCCAATAGCCGGGCGAGGCATGACCGCGCCATGAGAGAGCCAGCGCGGCCAGCGCGATGGTCATTGCCGAGGCCGCCGCAAGCATCACCGTGCGGTCGGGCAGCTTGTCGAGCAGGCGCGGCAGCAGCAGCGCGGCCAACATCGAGCCGCCGCCGAACGCGGCGAGCGTGATCGCCACCTCCCGTTGCCCCAACCCGAGCGCCGCCTGCACCAGCACCGGCGTATTGACGATCACCATCGCGCTCGCGGCGGCGGCGGCGAGCGTCACCGCCAGCAGCCCGCGCAGCCGGGGCGTCTTGAGATAGAGCCGGGCGCCGCGCGTGGTGTTGTCGTAGATGCCGCCTTTTGGCTTGGCGGCGGCAGCACGCGGCAGAACCGTCGTCAGGACCAGCAGCGCCGAGCAGGCAAAGCCGATCGCGGTGCCCGAAAACAGCCAGTGGAAGTTCATCACCGTCAGCAGCGCGGCGGCGAGCATCGGGCTGGTCAGGCTTTCCATGTCGTAAGCGAGGCGCGAGAGCGACAATGCGCTAGTATAGTCCTTCTCGTCGGGCAGCACGTCAGGAATGGTGGCCTGGAAGGTGGGCGTGAATCCGGCCGAGGCTGATTGCAGCACGAAGATCAGGAAATAGACCTGCCAGACCTGATCGACGAACGGCAGCGCCAGCGCGACCAGCCCACGGATCACGTCCATCGCGACAAGGAAGCTGCGGCGCGGCAAGCGGCTCGCATAGGCGCCGACGGCCGGGGCGACGCCGATATAGGCGATCATCTTGATCGCCATCGCCGTGCCGAGCACGGCCCCCGCATCGGCCCCGGCGATGTCATAGGCGAGCAGGCCGAGCGCGACCGTGGCGAGGCCGGTGCCGACCAGCGCGATTATCTGCGCCAGGAACAGGTGGCGGTAGGTGCGATTGGCGAGAACCGAGAGCATGGGCAATTCCTCAGACTGTCCGCTCCCATGCGCGATCGACGCATGGGAGCGGCATGGGTCAGTTTATGGCGGGCGCCATGTCCGGCGGCGTTCGCGTTTCGGGTTCGGCCCTGCGGCCATGCACGAGGCGATAGAGCGCGGGCAGGACCAGCAGCGTCAGCAGTGTCGAGGAGATGATGCCGCCGATCACAACTGTTGCGAGCGGCCGCTGCACTTCCGCGCCCGCGCCGACGTTGAACGCCATCGGCACGAACCCGAGGCTTGCCACCAGCGCGGTCATCAGCACGGGTCTCAGCCTGGTGAGGGCGCCTTCGCGGATCGCATCCTCAAGGCCGTTGCCACTGGCGCGGAGCTGCCGGATGAAGCTTAGCATCACCACGCCGTTCAGGACCGCCACGCCCGAGAGCGCGATGAACCCGACACCCGCCGAGATCGAGAGCGGCATACCCCGGATCAGCAGCGCCGCCACGCCGCCGGTCAGCGCCAGCGGCACGCCGGAGAAGACGATGGCGGAATCCCTGGCGGATCGGAACAGGCCGTAGAGCAAGCCGAAGATCAGCAGCAGCGCGGCGGGCACCACCAGGCGCAGCCGCTCGGCCGCCGAGATCAATTGCTCGAACGTACCGCCATAGCTCACCCAATAGCCGGAGGGGACTTCGACCTCGGCGTCCACCTTTTGCTGAAGCTCCTCGATGAACGAGCCGA
Source organism: Sphingobium sp. WR1 (assembly GCF_059693745.1). NCBI lineage: Bacteria > Pseudomonadati > Pseudomonadota > Alphaproteobacteria > Sphingomonadales > Sphingobiaceae > Sphingobium > Sphingobium sp. WR1. The sequence goes on from NZ_JCATID010000026.1 coordinate 41,351, forward strand.
GATCGCGCCCGCGCACGTTGGCGGTCACGACGACGCGGCGCTTGCCGTCCTCGCGGCTGATCTGGTTGGGTCCGATCACCACCTCGACCTTGGCGACATCGGCGAGCGGCACGAACCCGCGCGGGTTGGCGCCATTGCCTGCCAGCGGAATCCGCAAGCGCCCGATCTCGTCGGCCTTGCTCCTGATGTCCTCGGGCAATCGCACGATCACCGGGAAGCGCCGGTCGCCCTCGAATATCCGCCCGGCCTCCCGGCCGCCGATCGAGACCGCCACCACCTCCTGGATATCACCGATGTTGAGGCCGAGCCGCGCCAGCGCCGCCCGGTCGGGCGTGATCTGGAGGACGGGCAGCCCCGTAACCTGCTCGACGCTCACATCCTGCGCGCCCTCGATGCCGCTCACCACGCCTTCGACGGCCTGACCGATCTCCAACAACTGATCGAGATCGTCGCCGAACACCTTGATCGCGACATCGGCCCGGACGCCCGACAGCAGTTCGTTGAATCGCATCTGGATCGGCTGGGTGAACTCGTAATTGTTGCCGGGAATGGTCGCGGCGGCTTCCTGCATCTCGCGGACCAGCTCGGCCTTGGGCTTGCGCGGGTCCGACCATTCGCTGCGATCCTTGAGCATTATAAAGGTATCGGCGACCGAAGGGGGCATCGGATCGGTCGCCACTTCGGCGGTGCCGATCTTGGCGACGATCCGCTCGACCTCGGGGAACCGCTTCAATCGCGCTTCGAGCGTGGTCTGCATCTGGATCGCCTGGCTGAGACTTGTGCCGGGGATGCGCAGGGCGTGGAGCGCGATGTCGCCCTCGTCGAGATTGGGAACGAACTCCGATCCCATGCGCGTCGCGGCAAAGCCCGCGATGGCGACCAGCGCCACCGCGCCCGCGACGAACGCAACCCGGAGCCGCAGGGCGGCATCGAGCGCGGGCGCATAGACCTTGCGCGCCCAGCCCATCAGACGGCTTTCCTTCTCCTCAACCTTGCCGGTGACGAACAGCGCGACTGCCGCCGGCACGAAGCTCAGCGACAGGATCAGCGCGAAGGTCAGCGCCATGACGACGGTGATCGCCATCGGGTGGAACATTTTCCCCTCGACGCCGGTGAGCGCGAAGATCGGCACATAGACCAGAGCGATGATGAGCATCCCGAACAGCGACGGCCGGATGACCTCCGACGTCGCCGACGCGGCGAGCGCGAAGCGTTCCTCGCGTTTCAGCAGCCGCCCTAGCTGGTGCTGTGCCTCGCCGAACCGGCGCAGGCAGTTCTCGACGATGATGACCGCGCCATCGACGATCAGCCCGAAGTCGAGCGCGCCCAGGCTCATGAGATTGCCCGAGACGCCCGCGCGCACCATGCCGGTGATGGTCATCAGCATGGTAATCGGGATCACCGCCGCCGTGATGAGCGCCGCGCGGATATTGCCGAGCAGCAGGAACAGGACGACGATCACCAGCAGCGCACCTTCGAGCAGGTTCTTCTCGACGGTCCAGATCGCCCGTTCGACGAGATCGGTGCGATCGTAGATCGGCACGGCCTTCACGCCCGCCGGGAGCGCCCTGGCCGCTTCCTCGAGCCGCGCGGCGGCCGCGCGCGCGACGATCCGGCTGTTCTCACCAGCCAGCATGAACACGGTGCCGAGCACGACTTCCTGGCCGTTCTCGGTCGCCGCGCCGGTGCGCAGTTCTTCGCCCATGCCGACATCGGCGACATCGGCCACGCGGATCGGTATCCCGCCCCGATTGGTTACGATGATCGACTTGAGATCGTCGATGCCCGACGCCTGGCCCGGCACGCGGACCAGATATTGCTCGCCGTAGCGCTCGACATAGCCCGCGCCGACATTGGCGTTGTTGCGCCCCAATGCCTCGACAACATCGTTGAGAGTAAGCCCATAGGCCGAGAGCCGGTCAGGCAGCGGCGTCACATGATACTGTCGCTCATAGCCGCCGATGCTGTTGACCTCGGTGACGCCGGGGGTGTTCCTGAGCTGGGGCCGGATCACCCAATCCTGAAGCGTGCGCAGATCTTCGGGTGTATAGCGGCTCCCATCCGGCTTGCGGGCATTCGGCGCCGCTTCCAGCGTATACATGAAGATCTCGCCCAGCCCGGTGGCGATCGGCCCCATCTCGGGCGCGACGCCATCGGGAAGCTGGTCGCGCGCCGTCTGGAGCCGTTCGTTGATGAGCTGGCGCGCAAAGTAGATATTGGTGCCGTCCTCGAACACGGCCGTTACCTGGGAAAGACCGTAGCGCGAGATCGAGCGGGTATATTGCAGGCCCGGCAAACCGGCGATCGCGGTCTCGACCGGGAAGGTGACGCGCTGCTCGGCTTCGAGCGGCGAGAAGCCGGTCGCTTCGCTGTTGATCTGCACCTGGACGTTGGTGATGTCCGGCGTCGCGTCGATCGGCAGGCGCTGGAAGGCCCAGACGCCGATGCCGCAGAGCAGCGCGACAACGACCAGCACGGCCCAGCGGAAGCGGATCGCGGAGGCGACAATCTTTTCCAGAAGAGGTGGGCGTTCAAGCAAGGGCGTATGCTTGTGGGTGGCGGTCTCAGTGGTCATGGCTGGCCCCCGACTTGTCGATGTCGGCGCGGATCAGGAAAGCGCCGTCGGTCACATATTCGGTGCCGGGTTCGAGGCCGCCGAGCACTTCGGTCCATTCAGGCGTGCGCCGCCCGATCTCCAGCATCCGCACCTCGTAGGTGTTGCCGACCCTGGCATAGACCACCTCGAAATCGCGGAACCGCTGGATGGCCTTGGTCCTGACCGCGAGCGGCACTTGCGCTTCGGCCACGGCGAACGATCCCTCGACGCCCATGCCGGGGCGGAAGGTTCGCGACGCTTCGGGCGGCAGATGGACATGCGCCATCATCGTCTGGCTGGCGACGTCCGCGGTCGGCAGCACGGCTTCCACGGGCGCGTCGAGCTTCGCTTCGCCCGACAGGCTTCGCACGCTCACCCGCTGGCCCACGCGCACGCGCTCGGCGTCGCGGGGATAGACGAAGAACTCGGCATGGAGCTTCGTGGGATCGGCAACCACGAACAGCGCCCGGTCGCCGGTGGTGTCGCCGACATTGGCGTTCTTCTCGATGATGGTGCCGCTGATCGGCGCCGGCACCGCGTAGGTCTGGAGCGAATGGCTGGACTCGACGCGCAGGAGTGTCTGCCCCCGGCTGACCCGATCGCCCAGCTTGCCGGTCATCCAGACGATCTGGCCGGGAAGCCGGGCGCGGACATCGGCCTTGCCTTCGGGCGTGATCTCGATCCGCCCGCCCATGTCGATCAGCTCGGCAACGGTCGCGGAACCCGCGCGCTCGGTCTTGACGCCTCCGGCCCGCGCCGCCTCGGCCGAAATCGTCGTCCGGCCCTCATAGGAGGCGTAGGTCCAGTTGTGCGTGCGGCCGCCTTCGACCGCGCGCACCTTCACGTCGAACGAATGAGGCTCGATCACCACACCGCCGCCGCGCAGATAGTCCTCCTGCGGGGTGAAGGCAAAACGATCGACCTTGCCGCCAAGGCGCGACAGCTCGATCGCAAGCTGGACTTCGCCTGGCGGAATGGGCTTGTCTTTCCGGTAGGCATAGACGTGGAACTCGGGATCTACGCCATCCTCGAAGATGGTGATCTCGACCGCGAAATCGCCGTCGCGCAGCATTCGCCCGCGATGCGGCCCGCGTTCATAGTCGTCGGCGGCAGCGGCCGCCTTGGGTTCGGCCGCCTCCTTGGTGGCAGGGGACTCGCCGCATCCGGCGAGCAGGGAAAGAGCGAGCAGCGAGCCCGCGAAAAGGAAGGATCGTGTCATCAGCGGTTCTCCGCGCTGGCAAGGAGGGAGGCATGGCGACCGGTCAGCCGGTCGAGCCGGGCGCCATCGAGATGGAAGCGGCGCAGCAGCTCGACCCGGCGGGACCGGGCATCGACGACGGCCTGCTGGGCCTGGTTGACTTCGAGGAAGGTGAAGGCGGTGCCGCCGCGCGCGAAACCATCGCGCACCAGCACCACCGCGCGCTCCGCGCTCGGCAGAACCTCGCGTTCGATCCGGACGATCTCGGCGGCAAGGCTCGCCCGTTCGGCTGTCAGCCGGTCGATTTCACGCCGCACCTGCACCCGCGCGACGGCGATCTCGGCTTCGGCGGCCTGAGCTTCGGCATTGGCGCGCGCGACATTGCCGCGATTGGCGGCGCGGTTGCCGAGCGGGATCGAGCCGCCAACTATAATCGCCACGTCATTGCCTTGCCCGAAATGGCGAACGCCAACCCGCGCGGTCGGGTCGCCGGCATTGCCGGTCTCCGCAAGCCGCACGCGGGCACCGGCAGCGTCGCGCTCGGCGGCGAGCAGGGCGAGGTCGGGACTGTCCTCGGCCGCCGTCGCGCCGGGGGTAGCGATCCCGAACGGCGAGGGATCGAGACTGTAATCGGCCGTGCCGCCCCAGAAGGCAGCGAGACTGGCGCGGGCGATCCGCGCAGTCTCCCGCGCCTGATCGAGCGCGATGCGGGCTTGCGCCACGGCGGTCCTCGCCCGTTCGCCCGCGAACAGCGGATCGAGCGCGCGCCCGACACGGCGGCCGGTCTCCGCTTCCACGCGCTGGGCGGCGGCGAGGCGCTGTTCGGCAATAGAGATCACTGCTTCGGCTGCCAGCGCATCGACCCAGGCGGCTTGCACCTGGGCCAAGAGGTCGAGCATCCGTAGGCGGTTGCGCTCGACAGCGATGCCCAGGTCCGAGCGGGCCGCACCGATGCGGGCTTCGCGCTTGCCGCCGCGTTCCCACGTTCGCTCATACCAGGCGGTGGTCTGCGATCGTTCGAGCGGGGAATAGGGGCCGGTGCCCGCGAAATCCTCGACATCGACGCCGACGACATCGCGTGGCCGCACATCGGCTTGGGTAATGGCGGCATCGGCCGCACGGAGCCGCGCGGCGTTCGCTGCGACGGAAGGATCGCCGGATGCGACGCGCGACAGCGCATCCGACAGGCTGAGGGACTGCGCCGCGCCGATTGAAGGCGCGGACAGGGCGGCCAGCGCTGCGCCTATCGCAAGCGCGCGCCGCAAACGCGCCGGTCGGCGCGCAACGAGGATGGAAAGCATGACAAGAACGGCCTCACGAGCAGGCGTGGCAGATGCCGCGCCTCACATGACGCGGCGGCTCAGCTTGGGATCGCGAGGCTCTTGGGAGGTCGTTCGGGGCCGGGAATGCGCAGGCCTGGTGTCTGGTTATCCGGCGCAAGCCCGAGCAGTTCGCTGGACAAAGCGACTTGGACGGAATCCGCCGAGGCCGTCACCGGCACAGCCGAGCCGCCATCGCCATGATGGTGATGGCTGCCGGGTAGATGGTCGGACGGATCGTTGTCGCCGGGTTGGGGCACGTGATGATCGTCGGCATGGTCTTGTATGATGGAAGCATCGCTGAATAAGGAATGGTCGTGTTCGAACGAAACACCCGGCGCATGCTGGATCTTGTCGATAGACGTGGAAAGCGAGGCGCCAGCAAAGACGACGGCCAAGGCGATACAAAACATCGCCCAAAACCGGTTCGCCAGGAAGAGCCTCGAAATGCGCATGGATGGGGTTCTAGCCGGTGAAGGGCGGGGGCTCAATCAGTAACCGCTTCCAACGACATGGAATCAGCTTTGGCCAGCGAGATCGCGAGGTTCGGTTTGTTCGTTTGTCGATGCATGGGCGAATACGTTGCGTATCGCTCGATGCGCCGCTTCCAGCTTCGAGATCGTGAACCGGCGGGCCATTCGCTCTCGTGCGGCTTTGATCTGAGAGATAAAGGCGGAAGACCAGTGTCCGTCTGTCATCAGCAAGCGATCGAGCACGCCACGATCTGCTCTGGCAATGAACCGTTCGATCGCTGACGGTGCGTCAGGACCAAAAAGCGCGGCGCCTATCTCGGGATTGGTCTCGATGATGCCGCAAGCGGCGGCAAGCAGGCGCCGGCGCAGGAGCGGCGATGCGGCGGCGAGCGGGTTGAGAGTGTCGCTCGAATAGAATTGGAGGCCCATGTAACCGGGCGTCATCGCGTCGCACGCGAAATCGTTCAGCGGGATGTTCCGTGTCCTGCACCACCAATATTCGTCGTTTGGCGGCTTCCTGGTCAGGAGGCGGCAAATGCCTCGAACCTCGTTGAGGAGTTGGTCGGCCGACGTGAAGTTGAAGCGGAACTGGTCGGGGGTCCTACCCTTTATCGCGCCTATGCATTGCTGCTCGAACGCAATAACATGATCCCAGCAGAGCAGGGCGTCCTTCCCGGCATAAATGGCCGGGGCCGAGGTTCTTTCCATCGGTTGCCAGCAGGCATCGCAAATCATCCGCAGCGGACCGCGCGCGGGCATCGCAAATCGCCATGTCCGCGATCCGCAACCATTACAACGATCCTCCAGCGGCCAGCGGTGCCGATGGCAATAGCCCACAGCGGCCAGTACCCACTGACGCCGGACGTGCGCTGGCCGGTCGGATGCGAAATCTTCCGCGAGGCACCGGCTGCACCAACTGACGTGCAGCCGCGGCACCGGGATCAGCCCGGTAGAACCGGCTGAGCCCGGCGGGTGTTCCCAAGCCAGAAAATCGACCGGTAAGTAGGGATAGTGCTTCGCAAGACTATGTTCGACTAAGCGCGTCGCCGGCACGTTGAGGTCGTCGGCAGTCCCATTGAGCCAGGCTCTTGTCGGGCGAATATCCGGGTGGCGCCAGTCGCCCTTGCGATTTCGGACAGCCTTTGGCTCCGGTAGCGCTCGCCCTCGGCGGGAATGGCGCTGACGCGCGTGCCAGGACGTCAGCAGTTCGTCAGCGAAAGGATTTTCATGCCGCACGGCGCCGCAATGCCCGCTTGGCACTGGCGATGACCTGCATCGAGACGAGCGGGAGCAATAGCTGCTCATCATCGAAGCTGTCGGCGTCGATCATCTCGCGGCCGCTTCGGATCGCCGCGATCGCGACAGCCTCCATCAACCGGAAGATTCGGCCTGTCACGCCCTCACTCAATGCGATGACGCGCTGGCGGACCTCAGCTTCATCGAGCAGGGAAGGGCGGCGCAAGGGGAGCAGACCGGCGAAGCTCGCCATGAGCTGGCGCAGGGCGTGATCGTTGCGCCAGGGTGAAAGCTCGAATGCGGCGAAGCGGTCGGCGAGATTGGGATCGGTGAGGATCGCGATACGCGCATCTTCCGTGCCCGCGCACACGATCGGAATTCTGAGGTCGTTGGTCAGAAAGCGAATGGTGTTGAGAAAAATCCGCTGCTGGCGCGGCGAGCCCGCCAGCATCTTGTCGATTTCGTCCAGAACCAGCACCTTGGTCCCGAATTCCCCGAGGGTGCGACGGGCCAGAGAGCGCAGTGATCGCAGGGAGATATGGTCGAACTCGGAGTAGTTCATAGCCAGCATAAGCTCGGTGTAGAACTCTTCCTCGGTAGGCTGTGGCGGCATCTGGACCATGACGACCGGCATAATCGTAAGGCCGGCATTCTTATCGTACCGGGTTGCGTGCAGCTCTGCGAAGCGATTGAGGATCTCGCTCTTGCCCATGCCAGTGGAACCGAAAAGCAGGAGGCAGGGCATGCGGCCGCGCGGGGGATAGGTCAGCAGATCTTCGAGCCTGCCGAGCGCGGCTTCGGATTGTGGCAGCGATAGCCATCGATCGCGTCTCAGCCAGTCGATGCGTTCGTCGTCGGATAACCCTGCCTGCTCGCGATATGCCGGAAACAGATGATCGTAGAGGTCGGTCATAGTCGCTCCTCGATCTGGAATGGAACGATAGGCGCGCTATCCTCCGGCTCGGACGATACCGGCAAAGCCATTGAAGGAACTGCGGTGGCAGGAGGGAGGCCAGCCTCCAGCGCATAGGCGATGCGCTGGGCGGATTTTCGCGCAGCCTTGGTCTTGTGGGCCGCTTCGAGGACGATGCGCCGCTGCTCGTTCACCATGTCAAACAGCGATTGCTCGTCGACGGCCTGACGCCCGCGTTCGCGCAGTGCTCGCACCGCGAGGTCGTGCTCGAACTTCGTGATGGCAGGCCGCCGCCGATCACGGAGCGGAACCGTCAAATGCTCGGTATCGGACAGCTCGACGTAGACAGCCGAGAGGTTGAGCGGATTATACTTGATCGGGAGCTTGTGATCGCAGTTCGCGAGGAGGCCGGACAAACTGCCATGCCAGTAAAATGCATGGAACAGCTCGATACCCTCACGCCTGACCTTCCGCATCTCGAACGGGAGAAAGTTGAAGAGGAAGCGAGCGGGATCAGCCGGGAGCCGGAGCGGGTCAGCGCGGCTCCCGAGCCCGTCAGCCCAGGCCGTGAGCGGAGGAACGCCAAGCTCGCTGTGAATCGAGCCATGATAGACGCCGACCTCGAGTGTAAACCAGCGCTCGAACTCGCGCAGCGTCATGCAGGCTTGGCCCTCCGCGTCGTAGTCGCCTTTGGCCTGGATGTTTGAGAAGGTCGTACCCGGTAGGAGATGCACGGCGCCGACCGCGGTTCCGATCAAGCGTTCGATGTGGCCACCGTAGTGCGGCGTGCGCCGGGGGCGGTGCTTGAGGTCGATGCCATGCTGCTCACAGCCACGCTCGAGCGCCCTGGACCTAAACTCTGCGGCATTGTCGAGATGCAGAGTTTCGGGGATGCCAAAGACGGGATAGTCGAGATTGATCTCGCGTTCTTGAAGCCAGGCTGCCTTTGGCAGGACCGCATGGCGGATCGCCATGCCTACAGACGTAGCTGAGGGTTTCTCGAGCGAGATGTAGAAGCCCGGAATGACTCGGGTCGCTATGTCGATCTGGAGGGTGAGCGTTGGTCGGCCAAGCGGTTTGCGGAAATGCTCGTCGACGATGATGATATCGGCGGGTGTGTGGTCTATTTGTACGATCTGCAGCGGGTAGTCGGCAGTGTAAGATCGAATCACGGGTCGGTATCGATCAGACGCTGCCTTCGCGCCTTCGCGCGTTCTGGTGAGGCGTTCTCGGTCAATCGCGGCAACGCGCGCGGCGATGGTCTTGCGAGTGGGCGCGCGAAGGCCGCGTTCATAACAGGCATGCCGGATGTCGCGCTGCAATCTCGCGAGGGTCGGTTTGGGGCGCGTCAAGTAGAACCGTTCGATTTCGGAGGCGATCACTTGGTCGATCTCCGGCGCCAGTCGGCGACGCCCTTTGGGAAAACCTTCGGGCCGATCGACGAGGGAGCTGGTAACGGGCTCAGCGCGATAGCGGGCGACAAGCTCAAAGACGCGCGACCTGCTCAGGCCCAGCTCCGCGCTCGCGTTCAACATCGCAGCGCGGGTAATCTTGGGCAGGCTGGCGAGTGCACGAATAGCCGGCTCGCGATTGCAAGCAATGCTCCAGGCTGTAGAATCCGCTCTCGTAAGAGCTGTGCCCGTTTCGGCCATGACCTATCCCCGATCTTGCCAGGGACTCGTGTTGCCGGGTCCACCGGTATTGTATCAGAAACGGGATGGACGGGCGAGAGTCCGGAGGTATTTGGGATAGATGAAGATTGAAAAGCCTGGCAATTTCGGTCTGTCCGTTTGGTCAAACTGACAAGCGCGGCTGAGGAGCGAGGCGCGTCGTGAGCACCGAAACCGCCCGGGAAGGGCCAGAAATCCCCGTAGCGCCGCCTGAGGCTGTCCTGCCGGCCGTCAGGGCGCCGGCCGACCTTGCGTGGACGATCGTGCAGATGCGCGCCGGCGAGCGCATCACCGTCAACGAGGGCCTGATCGCCGCCTATCAGGCCGCTTCATCGCCCCATAGCATCCGTGCGCTCAAGTCCGACGTCGAGGCGTTCGATGCGTGGTGTAGGCGCAACAACCGGATCGCGCTGCCGGCCACGCCCGAGACCGTGGCCGATTATCTCGACGCGCGGGCCGGGAAGGGGAGCCGGCCGGCCTCGCTATCCCGCTACAAGGCGTCGATCGCCAAGATCCACCAGCTGCTCGAGCTCAAGGATCCGACGCCGGCGCCGCTGGTGAAGCTGCGGCTCCAGACGGTGCGCCGCGAGAAGGGGGCTGCGCAGAAGCAGGCGCGGCCGCTGCGGTTCAAGGGCCCGGTGCGCGACGTCGAGCGCGACAAGGCGCGGGGGCTCAACATCCGCGCGCTGCTCGAGAGTTGTGGCGAGGATCTGCCGGGGCTGCGTGATCGGGCGCTGCTATCGGCCGCTTATGACACCGGGCTGCGCGCCTCCGAACTGGTGGCGGTCGCCATTGAGCATATTGAGGAGGCGATCGATCCCGAAGCGCGGCTGCTGCAGATTCTGCGTCATAAGGGCGATCAAGACGGGGAGGGGGCGACCGCCTACCTCAGCCCGCGCACCGTCGCGGCGATCGCGGCGTGGACCGAAGCGGCGGGGATCACGACAGGGCCGCTGTTCCGGCGGGTGCAGGTGCGGCGCTACAAGGCGCGGGCAGCCGTGCGCGGTCGGCCGATCGACAGCATCTCGGGCCGGGAGACGTGGGATCTGCGCAAGACGCTGTCCAAGCCGGCGGTGAAGGCGCGCGTCGAATATGACATCGGCACCGTGGCGCTGCACCCGGGCTCGATCGGACCAATCTTTCGGTCGATCATCGGCCGCGCGTTCGACCGTGGCGCGCTGCCCGATTTGACGGCGGACGATCTGGCGCGGTTGCTGAAGGGGATCAGTGCGCACTCGACGCGGATCGGGCTCAATCAGGACCTGTTCGCCAGCGGGGAGGATTTGGCCGGCATCATGGACGCGCTGCGGTGGAAGTCGCCGCGGATGCCGCTCGCTTATAATCGCAATCTCGCGGCAGAGCAGGGGGCGGCGGGGCGCCTTATGGCGAAGATTGGCTAGTCATGACGGCCTAAATAGGTCTTTGGATGATGCCGTGCGACCACACGACGGCGGCAGGTAGATCGAGGGATTTGCGCAGCGGCAAGAACCGGAGAAGGGAGGCTGAGCCCCCGGGGTCTTGAGCTACAACGTTAAGCCTAAGAAACGGGCAGGGGCCTGGTAGCGCGTAGTGTATGAGCGAAGCCACCATCGCTCAAACTCATCAGCACAGTCCAATTTCGAAGAGGAAACAAGAAAGTGGTTCCGGAAACGGTATGGATCTTATCCTGTGTAAACGCTCGCGCTAAATGGCGGCGTTCTGATCGCGCTATTTGTCAGTTGCCGGGTCCGATGACGAGGCAATCGCGCGCGGCCTGAACGATGTCAGCGGTGACCTCCTCGACGCGGTTGAGGGTCATGATCCGCCGCATCTGCGCGAACAGGCGCTCCATGAGCCGGAAGTTGCCGCGCGTGATGCGGATCACGGCTGCCTGCGCTTCGATCGCGTCGAGTTGGGCCGGGTCGAAGCTGATCCCGAAATCGCCGGCGTGGGTCGCGAGCAGCAGCCGCATTTCGGTTTCGGTAAGCGGTTTGAACTCGTGGACGAAGCCGATCCGCGAGTAGAGCTGGGCATAGCGGGCGAGGCGCTTCTCCAAGCCCGGCATACCCATCAGGATCAGCCCGAAGCCGTGGCGATCGGCCATGTCGCGGAGATGTTCGAGCGACTTTATGGTCAGGCGGTCGGCCTCGTCGACGATGACGAGGGGGCAGGCGATGCGGGCGGCGTCATGGGTGATTTCGTCCTGCGAGCCGCCCGCGACCGTCAGCCGGGCATAGCCCAGCTTAATGAGGTTGAGGCCCAACACCGCGTCGATCGTCTTGGGCGTGTTGCTGACCGACACGGTGTAGAAGACGGCGCGGCAGCGAGCGACCTTTTCGCCAAGGAGCGCGGCAATGGGACGGAGCGCGGCATATTCCCCCAGGTCGGGGAAGCTGGAAAACTCGCGCGCCGATCGCGTCTTTCCGACGCCCGGCCGGCCATGACACACGCCGATATAGCGGTAGTGCGCGCAGGCTTCGGCAAACTCGACGAACCGGGCATGTTCGCGGGTCGCCAGGAACGGCTGCTCGACCAGGAACTCAATCGTCAGCGGCGTAGAGCCGGAGCCCTCGGTAGGTGGTGGGCCGGGAAGCCGTATCCTCTTGGTCGCCATCGAAGGTCTCCGTGGGGGCAGGCACCTGCTTGTCGCGCTCCTTCGCGCCGCGCCGGGCGCGCTGGATCGCGCGCAACGACGGGTGCCCAGCGTGCTCGGAGCTGAGCGCACGGCAGACGAACCGGCCCTGGTGGTAGACGTGGATCTCGGTCAGGTCGCGGGGGTCATAGACCGCCTCGACCTGCTCGCCGACGAAGGCCGCGAGCGTGGGTTCGACATAGCGCCTGCCCATCAGACGGATGCCGTCGCGCAGCACTTTACGGGGCTTGGGCACGTGCACGAGCAGCATGTCGAGCTGTTCAAGGCTGTCGGGCATTGCGGGCAGGAACCCGCCCTTCTGCCAGCGCGTGATCGGCGGTTCGCCGGTGCTGCCATGCGGGCGACGATGATAGACGCCGCACACGAACGCCTCGAAGCGGGCGCGCAGCTCGTCGAGCGTGAGCACTGGCGCCGACAGCGGCTTGCCCGCGATCAGGTGGCCGGGCAGGTCGGGCAGGAACATGTCGTTGATGGTGCGGAACAGCCGCTCGATCTTGCCGCGCCCGCGAGGACGCCCCGGCAGCGAATGGATGAGGCGGATTTTGAGGGCGATGCACGCCTGCTCGATATGCTCGGAGATGAAATCCGAGCCGTTGTCGACGTAAAGCTGTTCGGGAATGCCGCTGACGATCCATTCGGGATTGGGCTTGCGCCAGATCGCCTGCCGCAAGGCGAGCGCCGTGTTGAGGGCACTGGGGGCATCGAGGCTGAGGAAGTAACCGGCGATGGCTCGGCTGTGATCGTCAACGATGACGGTCAGCCAAGGACGCACCGGGGTTCCGGCATCATCGAGCACGAGAATGTCGAGAACGGTATGATCGGCCTGCCACATCTCGTTCGAGGTCGCGGCTTCGCGCCGATGCACTAGCTCGTGCTGGTCGCGGTAGACGGCCGGATCGGAGGCTGCGGCGATCTGGCTTGCCGGTATCGCCCTGACGACACGCGCGACGGCCGCATAGCTGGGGGTTCGGTGTCCATGCGCGATGGCGAGTTCCTGCACCTTTCGGTGAATGGCGGCGACCGGGGGTCGCGGGCGCTTGGTGGCGAGAGTGCGGGTCAGTTCGACCAGATGTTCCGGCAGGTGCAGCCTGCCCCGATCGTTGCGCGGCAGACGCGCGAGACCGGCAAGTCCTTCGGCACGGTAGCGCCCGAGCCAGCGCTGCAACGTCCGCTCGCTCAGCGTGCCGGTGCGGGCGAGGTCCGCGAGCGGGATGCCATCGGCGAGGTGCGGTTCAAGGACGCGGTAGCGCTCGATCGCCAGCGGCGGGACAAGCGCCGGATGCGTCACCGCCGACGGTCCGTGTCGCAGGTAAGGAAAACGGAGATTTGCCTGCCCATCGCCATGCGAGTCCGCTCGCGTTGCCAAACCGGCCTGTTCGACGTAAATCTACCCGGTAAAGAAAACTAGGGCAACATAGACCTGCCGATGACGACTTTCTTCCCAAACCGCGCCCGATCGGGGCGCCACCGGCCCTACGCATGAAAATCGGTTACGCCCGCGTATCGACCGCCGAGCAGAACCTGGACCTCCAGCGTGATGCGCTGAAGGCTGCCGGCTGCGAGAAGGTCATCACCGACAAGGCCTCCGGGGCGACTGCCGCTCGCCCTGGATTGGAAAAGGTGAAGGAGCTGCTTCGCGCCGGCGACACACTGGTGGTCTGGCGCCTCGACAGGCTCGGCCGCTCGCTCCGTGATCTGATCGGATGGATGACCTACCTCGACGAGGAAAAGGTCGGGCTGCTGAGCCTGCACGAGGCGATCGACACGACCACCACGTCGGGCAAGCTTACCTTCCACCTGTTCGGGGCATTGGCGGAGTTCGAGCGCAACCTGATCCGCGAGCGGACCCAGGCCGGTCTCACCGCAGCCCGCGCTCGCGGCAAGAAGGGTGGCCGGCCGGCCGCACTCGGCAAGGACAAGCGCGACCTGCCCGTCAGGCTCTACCACGAGAACACGATGCCGATCGCCAAGATTTGCTCGATGCTCGGCATCTCCAAGCCAAAACTCTACGCCTATGTGCGATCGGCCGAGACCAAGCCGGTAGCCGCGTAGCGACGCTCGCCGACAAATAGCGCGATCAGAATGCCGCCACTTAGCGCGAGCGTTTACACCGTTCGCGGTCCCGATCGGCCCAGCGTCCCCCGGAACCGTTCGTTATCGGGAAGGCATCTAAGCGGTCTGCACCATCCTTCATCTAAAGTTCTCCAAGCGCTTCTGAGGATTTTCGGGCGCACCAAAAGCACTTGCTCCTCCAGTGGCTGGAGCATGTAACCGCAATTTGCTCTCCTGCGGACGGGGGGCTGGAGGTGGCTTTTTGACGGCCCGTGTTGAAGCAATCGGTATGTCTCGACGCTCATTAGTGGCGCGGCTGGTGGCCTGTGGAACCGGCTTGGTGCTCGGTTCTCCAACGCTCGCGCGACAGACTTCCCGGTCTGCGGGCTCGTGGAACTTCGGTGCGGCTCACCTCGAATGGGAGCCGCTGGAAGTCGGCACGGGTGATACCCTCCTTGTTTCGGCACAAGTGCGCGGAGTGCCGGTGCGGGCGGTGCTCGACAGTGGCAGCGGCGCGTCGATCATGAGCACGGCGCTCGCGGCGAAGCTCGGCTTGAACGATGGTGAGCGGCGCATGATTAGCGGGCTGAGCGCCAAGGCCCCGGTGCTGCTGGTCCGCGACATCGACGTACAGCTCGCCCGCGAAACCCGTCGCTTACCCTTTGCCGTCGTTGGTGATCTGAGTTCAGTGTCGGCGGCCTTCGGACGACCGATCGATATCCTCCTCGGTGCCGATATGTTCACGGGTAGCTGCATCGCGCTCGATTTCGCGAAAAGGCGTATGGCGGTCGTCAAGTCAGGCACGTTTCTCGCCGGTCCCGACTGGCGCGCTGTCGCGCTCGGGCGCGGTGCCAAGCAGGAGCTGTTCATTCGAGCTTCCGTCTCGGGTTTGCCTCCCGTGCCCTTGATGATCGATCTTGGCAGCTCGGCCGCGCTGATGCTCTCGTCGGCCTATGCCCGCGATCAAGGGCTGTTGAACGGGAAGCTCGTCTCGACCGCGGCGATCGGCGGCGTCGATGGTGTGCGTATCAACGATGCTTTCACGATCCAGAACATCAACATCGAAGGGCTTGGCGTCTCGAACGTCCCCACACTCGGGATGAGAGCTTGGCTCTCCACCAGCACGGTTGGCAATGTCGGCCTACCGCTGATCGCTCAATTCGACGTGGTGTTCGACGTGACCGCCGGATTCGTGTGGCTCCGGCCACTCGGTCCTCGTCGTCGCCTGCCGATGCTGAAGGACCGTAGCGGCCTTGGCCTCGCAGCCTCACCAACGGCGCTCACCGTTGTTCATGTGGCGGCGAACAGTCCCGCGGAAAAGGCTGGCTGGGCGGTCGGCGACCGGATCGTGGCGGTGAACGGCCATTCGATCGATGCGAACTATACGCGTGGGGAGCTCTGGCAAGTGCGCTCCCGGCCTGCTGGCACCCTCGTAAAGCTGACGATGGCCTCGGGTGATGTGCGCGAGCTCAGGCTGGCCGATTATTATTGATCGGCTTGAGGGTGGCCTTTGCCGATCGCCTTCATGATCCGACAATCGGCCATGCGCGCCTTGGTGCAGCTCTGGCTGAGCATTGCCAACTCATCCCGCAACACCGCGAGTTGCGCCAGTCTCTCCTCCACATCCTTGAGGTGCTGAGCAGCGATAGCTGAGGCGGCACCACAATCCTGGTCCGGGTTCTGCGCCAGCCCCATCAACGAACGGATCTCGTCGACGGAGAAGCCAAGCCGGCGACCGTTGCGGATGAAGTGCAAACGCTCAATGTCACTGGCATCGTAGGTTCTGCGACCCGACGCCGTGCGAGGGGCGGATCGGAGCAACCCGATCGACTCATAAAAGCGGATCGTCGTCACCTTCGTCGAGGTCTCGCTGGCGAGCTGCCCAATCATCACCGGCTTCATCATGCCATCCTTGCTTATGCGAACGTGTCGCACATTTCGCTTGCTTCTACAGCGACTGGAGGTGGTAAGGAAGGCCGCATGAATGCTTCTACCGAAAGCTGCGGGTGCCACGGGGAGCCCGCGCGCGCGCAAACCGATCCGGCCTATCGCCGTGCGCTGCTGACCGTCGTGGTGCTCAACCTCGGCTTCGGAGTCGCCGAGCTGTTCGGCGGGTTCATCGCCGATAGCCAAGCGCTGAAAGCGGATTCCCTCGATTTTCTCGGGGACGGGTCGATCAGCCTTATCGGTCTTCTCGCGCTTGCCTGGTCCGCACGGGCGAGGGCAAAGGTCGCGCTGACGCAGGGGTTGTTTCTCGGTGCGCTTGGCGTGGGCGTAATCGGTTTCGCGATTTGGCGCGCCCTGAACGCAACCGCGCCCGATGCCGAACTGATGGGCACAATCGGCGTTGTCGCGCTCGCGATCAATGTCGTGTCCGCCTTGGTGCTTGCGCGTTTCCGGGAAGGGGACGCCAATGTTCGCGCGATCTGGCTGTTCAGCCGCAACGACGCGCTCGCCAACGTGGCGGTGATCGCCGCGGCCGGTCTGGTGGCGTGGACAGGAAGCGCCTGGCCGGACCTCGCCGTCGCCGGCCTCATCGCCCTCCTGTTCCTCCACTCCGCTTATGAAATCGTCACTGGCGCTCGGCGCGAATTGGGAGAGCGGTAGTGCGTCTGCTCGCGTTGATCCGGGCAATGCTCTCGTTGCGGCTGCTCTCCGCGCTCGCGGCGCTGCTGATCCCTGCTGCGGCAATCGCCGAACCCGGCGACGTGCAAACCGCATGGCGGCTGCTCGACTATATGGCCGTCGATTATGGCGGCGCGGTCGCCAACGGTCGGATCAAGAGCACGTCGGAATATGCCGAGATGACGGAGTTCGCCGCGTCGGTCTCGACACGGCTTCAGGGCCTGCCGGCGAAGCCGGAGCGTCAAGCCCTCATCCAGCGGGCTGCCAACCTCCAGGCGGTGATCGCGGAAAAGGGACCGACTGAACAGGTGGCAACATTGGCGCACGGGCTCGCGGCCGATCTGTTGCGCGCCTACCCGGTGCCGCTCGCGCCCGATAAGGCTCCGAACCTCGTCTCCAGCGATGCACTGTTCCGACAATCCTGCGCGTCCTGCCACGGGATGACGGGCAACGGCCGTGGCCCTGACGCCGCCAAGCTCGCTACGCCCCCGATTGCTTTCACCGATGCCGAGCGCGCGCGCCAGCGCAGCGTGTTCGCGCTCTATCAGGTGGTGACGCAAGGCATCGACGGGACCGCGATGCAGAGCTTCGCCGATCTGCCCAACGATCAGCGCTGGGCGTTAGCATTCCGAGCCGGGAGCTTCGCCTTCACGGATGCGCAGGCGCGCGAAGGCGAGCGGCTTTGGAAATCCGACCCGACCCTTCGCCGGCGCATTCCGGACCTGAAAACCCTGGTCGCGCTCACCCCGGCCGCGCTCGGCGCGGCGATCGGCGACGCCAAGGCTGACCCAGTGCTCGCGTTCCTGCGTCGTCATCCCGAACAGGTGATACAACAGGCTCCCGGCTCGCTCGCGGTCGCCCGCGCCAAACTCGCCGAAAGCGTGGCGGCTGCGCGGCGCGGCGATGCGCGCATGGCGAAAGAGCTGGCGCTGTCGGCCTATCTCGATGGGTTCGAGCCGATCGAGCCAACACTCACCGCGCGCGACGCGACGCTGATGGGTCGAATCGAGGGCGCGATGGGGGAGTTCCGCGCCTCGATCGACCGGGGCGCGTCGCCCGATGATCTCGCGGAGAAGGTCGCAGTACTGGGCGGCCTTTTCGACGATGCGGAAGCGGCGCTCGCGCCTGATGCCGCCACCGAAGCGTCCACGTTCCTGGGCGCGTTCACGATCCTGCTGCGTGAAGGGCTCGAAGCCCTGCTCATCGTTGTCGCCATGATCGCGTTCCTGCGTAAAGCCGAGCGCGGCGAGGCGCTGCGGTACGTGCATGGCGGCTGGGTCAGCGCGATCATCGCGGGCGGGATCACCTGGGCGGTCGCCACCTATGCGATCGGGATCAGCGGTGCGAGCCGGGAGCTGACGGAAGGGTTTGGCTCGCTGTTCGCCGCGGTCGTGCTGCTCTCGGTCGGGATTTGGATGCACGGCAAGGCGCAGGCCGATCAGTGGCAGCGCTATATTCGCGAGAAGATGTCGCGGGCGCTCTCGGGCGGGTCGGGCTGGTTCCTGTTCGGGCTGGCGTTCGTCGTAGTTTATCGCGAGGTCTTCGAGACGATCCTGTTCTATGCCGCGCTTTCGGCGCAAGGTGACAACGGGATGCTTCTCGCGGGGGCCGGGTCGGCGATTGGACTGCTCAGCCTGATCGCTTGGGCCATGCTTCGCTACAGTCGCAAGCTGCCGATCGCGCAGTTCTTCCGCTATAGCTCCTGGCTCATGGCGGTCCTGACCGTCGTGCTGGCGGGTAAAGGCGTCGCCGCGCTCCAGGAAGCCGGCCTTATCAACATCGCACCGCTCGCGGACGTGCCACG
The DNA here is from genome assembly GCF_059693745.1 of Sphingobium sp. WR1. Classification (NCBI taxonomy): domain Bacteria; kingdom Pseudomonadati; phylum Pseudomonadota; class Alphaproteobacteria; order Sphingomonadales; family Sphingobiaceae; genus Sphingobium; species Sphingobium sp. WR1. The sequence goes on from NZ_JCATID010000026.1 coordinate 59,869, forward strand.
GCTGTCGATGCTCGGCGTGTTTCCCACTTGGCAATCGGTGCTGGCGCAACTCCTGATGGCGGTCGCCATTGCGGTCGGGTTCGCCTGGAACGGGCGCGACCGATCCCGCTCGGGTTCCGGCTCAGTGACCCTTGGTTCGAATTAGTGCAATGACATGAAAACCCTTCCGTGATAGAGGCAAGCTAGTGCGAGCCTTTTTGCCTTTCCTGACATGCCTGATGCTGGTCCTGACCAGCTTCTCCGGCATGGCCCATGCCGCCGATCTGGCGGGGGGAAGCATCGCGGGCGTTGAGTTCACGGTCCATACCGCCGGTGACATCGATCAGGTGCCATCGGACTCGGACAAGAATGTCCCGCATCATCACAATTATTGTCACGGACACGACGTCGGCGCGCCTGCGCACACGACGATGGAATATACCCCCGTCCTCACAGTGCCCAAGCCGACAATCTCCGCCTCTGCGTCGCTCGACGGCCGCACCGGCATGGTCCATTTGAGGCCCCCCCAAGCCTGACGTCCGATTTGGGCGTGCGTTGGCGCGCCCCTGTCGATCATCGTCAGGAGTCCTATTTTCATGAATCGTATCCTCGCGGCCATGCTGGCCGCAGCGTCTTGCGCCACGATGGCGCAGGCGCAGGTCGGACCGTCCGCGCCTGTTGCGCAGGATGCGCCGGTCTACACGCTTGACCAAGCGGTCAGTGCAGCGGGCGGTTCGGCCCCTGCTGCGGAAGCGGCGACAGCTGGAATCGACGCGGCCCGTGCAGGTCGCACAGTCGCCGGCTTGCGGCCCAATCCGGTGGTTCAAGGCCAAGTCGAGAATGTCATCGGCTCCGGGCCGTATCGGGGGGTCCGCAGCGCGGAAACCACGGTCGGCTTTGCGATCCCGATCGAGCTAGGCGGCAAGCGCGGCGCCCGCGTCGCGGTCGCCAATGCGCAATTGTCCCGGGCCGAGATCCAGGCCGCGATCATCGCGGCGGATGTCCGGCTTCAGGTAACGCAGCTCTATGTCGAAGCGGTCGCGGCCGATCGCCGGGTAATGACAGCCCGCGATCAGGCCCGGATCGCCAGCGATGCGCTGCGGGCCGCGAGCGTTCGCGTGCAGGCAGGGCGGGCATCGCCACTCGAGCAACAGCGCGCGGATGTCGCGCGTATCAATGCCGACGCCAATGTGGAGCGGCAGCTTCGCTTGGCCGAGGCGGCCCGCGCCAATCTGGCGCGTCGGATCGGACGGCCGATCGACGGCCTGCTCGATGACACGCTGCTCGATCGCCTTCCCGATGTGAACGTCTATGGGCCGTTGGCACCGGTCAACACGACCGGCACACTCGCGCTGGCGGCAGCCAACGCGGATTTCTCCATTGCCGAAGCCGGCGTGCGGCTCGCGCGCGCCAATCGCGTGCCTGACCTGAACGTCGGGCCGTCGATCCGCCGCCTGGAAGCGACCAACGACATGGCGGCGGTGTTCAGCGTGTCGATCCCGATCCCGGTGTTCAACAATGGTCGCGCCGCGATTGCGCAGGCGACCGCGCAGCGGACCCAGGCGGATGCGCAGCGCCGCGTGACCGCGCTCGACATCGAACAGGCGATCACGGACGCGCAGGCGCAGGCGGCCAATGCCGCAACGACGGCTCGTGCGGCGTCGGGGCCGGCGCTGGCGGCTGCACAGGAGGCCGCCCGCATCGCGCGGATCGGCTATCGCGAGGGCAAGTTCGGCCAGCTCGAATTGCTCGATGCTGAACGCACGCTCGCCGAAACGCGGGTCGCCGCGATCGACGCGCTTGCCAATTACCAGAATGCCCGCGCGCAAGTGGAGCGACTGACCGCTCGTGCGCCCAATGGGGGGAATCAGTGATGAAGAGCTTTTATCTCGCGGGCGCGGCGTCGCTCGCCCTGCTCTTGGCTGCCTGCGGCGGCAAGGATGGCGGAAACGAGGCAACTGCCGAAGGCGCAGCTGCCAATGAGACGGCAGCGGGCACGGAAAAGGGCGGTGCTGAAGGCGGTCATGCCGGTGAAGGCGTGGTCACGCTGGGCGCCGATCAGATCGCCGCAGCGGGCGTGCAGATTGGACGGCCGATTATCGGTGGGGCCGGGACGATCGAGCTGCCTGCGATCATTGAGGGCGACCCGCAAGGGACGCAAGTGGTGTCGGCCGCCATCGCGGGACGCGTAGTTTCGCTAACCCGCAACCTCGGCCAATCGGTCGGCCGCGGCCAGACCATCGCGGTCATCGAGAGCCGCGAGGCGGCGCAGATCAAGGGCGAGGTCGAGGCGGCGCGTGCGCGGCTCCAGCTCGCCAATTCGAACCTCGCACGCGAGCAGCGGTTGTTCGCGCAGAAGGTGTCGCCCGAGCAGGATCTGATCGCAGCTCGCACGGCCGCGACGGAGGCGCGGATCGCGCTGACGCAGGCACAGAGCATGGTGTCGGCTGCGGGCGTCGGCGGCGGCGGTCTCAACCGGCTCGGCATCGCCGCGCCGATCTCGGGCCAGATCATTGCGCGCCCCGTGACGCTGGGACAGACGGTTGCGGCGGACGCGGAACTCTATCGCATTGCGAACCTGAGCCAGGTGTCGATCGCCCTCAACCTGAAGGCTGAGGATGCAGGTCGGGTGCGTCCCGGCAACACGGTGCTGGTCAAGGCGGCGGGCCGTCAGGCGACCGCCCGCGTGACCTTCGTGTCGCCGGCGCTTGATCCGCAGACGCGGCTCGTGCCTGCGCTCGCCACCCTCGACAATCGCGGTGGCGAATGGCGGGTCGGCGAGCCTGTGACGGCAGCCGTACAGCTCACGGGCAGCGGCGGGAGCGGGGCGGTCCGCGTGCCGACGACGGCGGTCCAGAGTTTCGAGGGCAAGTCGGTCGTGTTCGTGCGCACGCCCACCGGCTTCAAGGCGACCCCGGTCCAGCTCGGCGATGCGTCGGGCGACACGGTGATCGTCCGGTCGGGCCTGACCGGCAACGAACAGATCGCCACCACCGGAAGTTTCACGCTCAAGGCCGAGATCGGCAAGGGCGAAGCGAGCCACGAGGATTAAGCCATGATCGCCCGTATCGTAACCTGGGCGGTCGAGAAGCGCTGGCTAGTCCTGCTCCTCACCGTCATCGTCGCCGCCATCGGCGCCTTTTCCCTCTACCGGCTACCGATCGACGCGGTGCCGGACATCACCAACAATCAGGTCCAGATCAACGTCCGCGCGCCTGCCCTCTCGCCCGAGCTGGTCGAGAAGCAGGTGTCGTTTCCAATCGAAACCGCGCTCGCCGGCACCCCCGGCCTGGAATATACGCGCTCGTTGAGCCGCAACGGCTTCGCGCAGATCACGGCGGTCTTTTCGGACGCGACGGACATCTATTTCGCCCGCCAGCAGGTGGGCGAGCGTCTGCGGGGCGTGCAAGAGAATCTGCCCGACGGCGTGAACCCTGAAATGGGTCCGATCGCGACAGGCCTGGGCGAGGTGTACATGTACACCGTTCGTCTCGATCATCGCGAGGACGACAAGCACAAGCCCGGTGAACCGGGCCAACAGCCCGATGGCAGCTACATCACGCCAGAGGGCGAGCGACTGACGACCGAAGAGGACAAGGCGACCTACCTGCGCACCGCGCAGGACTGGATCGTGACGCCGCTTCTGAAGACCACACCGGGCCTCGCCGGTGTCGACTCGATTGGCGGTTACGCCAAGCAGTTCCTCGTCGTGCCCGACGTGCAGAAGCTGGCCTCGCTCGGCATCACGCTGACGGACCTGGGAAATGCGCTGGAGCGCAATAACACCAGCGTCGGCGGTGGCTTCGTCAATCGCAATGGCGAAGGTCTGGCTGTTCGCTCGGATGCGCTCGTTCGCAATGCCAGCGAGTTGGCCAGGACCGTGATCGCGACACGTAACGGCGTGCCGATCACGGTCGAACAAGTTGCGACTGTGAAGACGGGTCAGGCGATCCGCATGGGTTCGGCATCGGAGAACGGTACCGAAGTCGTCGTCGGCACGGCGATCATGCGGATCGGCGAGAACAGCCGCATCGTGTCGACCGCGGTCGCTGAGAAACTGAAGACGATCAACGCTTCGCTGCCTCCTGACGTCGTAATTCAGCCGGTGCTGAACCGCACCGAGCTGGTCAATTCGACGATCAAGACGGTCGCGAAAAACCTGTCCGAAGGCGCGGTGCTGGTCATCGTCGTGCTCTTCCTGCTGCTCGGCAACTTCCGTGCGGCCCTGATCGCGGCGTTGGTCATCCCGATCACCATGATGCTGACAGGCTTTGGTATGCTGCGCGCTGGGGTCTCGGCCAATCTGATGAGCCTTGGGGCTTTGGACTTCGGTCTGATCGTCGACGGCGCCGTCATCATTGTCGAAAACGCGCTGCGCCGGCTTGCCGAGCAACAGCATCATGAAGGCCGATTGCTCAGCGTCAAGGAACGGCTCGCGACCGTGGCAGCCGCTGCGCGTGAGATGATCCGTCCCTCTGTGTACGGGCAGGCAATCATCATCCTCGTCTACGTACCGCTGCTCACGCTGACCGGCGTGGAGGGTAAAACGTTCGGACCGATGGCGCTGACCGTCATCATCGCGCTCGCCTTCGCCTTCATCCTCTCTCTCACCTTCGTGCCGGCGATGATTGCGATCTGGCTGTCGAAGAAGGTCGAGGAGAAGGACGGCCGCATCATCACGTGGCTGAAGAAGCGCTACGAACCCGGTCTCGACCGGGCCATGAAGCGCCCGACGCTGACGATCGGTGCGGGTGTGGGAAGCCTTGTGGTGGCGGCGCTTGCTTTCACTACGCTCGGCTCGGTGTTCCTGCCGCAGCTCGACGAAGGCGATTTGCTGATCCAGTCGCTCCGCATTCCGGCAACGTCGGTCCAGCAGAGCCAGGCGATGCAGGTGCCGATCGAGCGGATGATGTCGAAGCAGCCGGAGGTGCAATTCGTCTATTCCAAGACGGGCACCGCCGAGCTGGCGGCCGACCCGATGCCGCCGAACGCGACCGACATGTTCGTCATCCTGAAGCCGCGCAAGGATTGGCCGGATCCTGAGCTTCCCAAGGAGGAGCTGGTCAGCCGGATCGAGGGTAATCTCGCGAAGATTCCGGGAAATGCCTACGAGATCACCCAGCCCATCCAGATGCGCTTCAACGAGCTGATCGCCGGCGTGCGCGGCGACATCGCGGTGAAGGTGTTCGGGGACGACTTCAACCAGATGAACCGGACGGCCGAGCAAATCGCGGCGGTGCTGCGCAGAACGCAAGGCGCAGCGGACGTGAAGGTGGAGCAGACGACCGGTCTTCCCATGCTCGACATTCGCGTCAACCGCGACGCGATGGCGCGGTTGGGCGTTACGGCTCAGGATGTGCAGGACACCGTGACTGCGACGATCGGCGGGCGAACATCGGGCCAGATCTTCGAGGGCGACCGTCGCTTCCCCGTGGTGATCCGCCTGTCGGAGGCGCAGCGTGCCGACATCGGCCTGCTCCAACAGGTGCAGGTGCCGGTGGCAGGCGGCGGCTATGTACCGCTGTCCAGCGTCGCCGAGATCAAGGTGGTCGATGGTCCGAACCAGATCAGCCGCGAGAACGGCAAGCGGCGCGTGGTGGTGCAAGCCAACGTGCGTGGCCGCGACGTCGGATCCGTCGTGGCGGATGCGCAGGCGGCGATCGGCAGCCAACTCCGGCTGCCTGCCGGCACCTATCTCGAATGGGGCGGCCAGTTCGAGAACCTCCAATCGGCAAGCGAACGGCTGAAGCTGGTCATTCCGGCTTGCTTCATTTTGATCCTGCTGCTCCTCTACGGGGCGTTGGGATCGGTCCGCGACGCCGCGATCGTGTTCACCGGCGTGCCTTTCGCGCTGGTGGGCGGCGTCCTGTTGCTGTTCCTGCGGGGCATGGACTTCTCGATCTCGGCGGCAGTGGGCTTCATCGCCCTCTCGGGCATCGCGGTCCTCAACGGCCTCGTCATGGTCAGCTCGATCCAAGATCTGATCCGATCAGGGATGAGCCGCGAGGAAGCCGCGCATGTTGGCGCGATGCAGCGTCTGCGACCCGTCATCATGACCGCGCTAGTCGCCAGCCTCGGCTTCGTGCCGATGGCGCTGGGCGAAGGCGCCGGCGCAGAGGTTCAAAAGCCTTTGGCGACGGTCGTCATCGGCGGTCTGATCTCGGCGACGCTTCTTACGCTGTTCGTGCTGCCGACACTCTATGCCCGGTTCGGGCAGAAAGTGATCGAGAAACCCGAGCACTACAATGAGGAGCATGAAGGGGACGACCACGGTCAGACCTTCGTGAACAACTTGGCCTGATGGATGGGCGGGGCGATCCGCGATCGCCCCGCCCATCTCTGGGAGATGGGGATATGCCTCGCACCATAACCAGCTCGATGCTTCACGGCGGGCCACTGCGCATCTGGTCGGCACTCACCGATCCGGATCATCGCCGGGCGTGGAGTCCGCTCGTATTTCTCGATGATCCGTCCCGGCTCGGCGACACAGAATGCACCTTTGCGATCCAGGGCATCACCCGGCCAATTCGGACGCCAGCACGGATTGATCGATTCGATAAACCGCACGCCTTCGCTTGGTCCTGCGGCATCCCCTATCTGTTCACGCTCGAAGAGCGGTACGAGCTGGCGGGGGACGATGGCGGCACCAGGCTAACGCATAGCTGCACGCTGCGCGGGGCGCTCTCCCTGCCGTTCGCGGCGATGATGTTGCGCCGCCTGCGATCCCTGATGGTCGAATCTGACGATCGCCTCGCAACCTATCTCCGCTGGCGGGTAGGTCAGCCTGCCCGGGCTATCAATCGTCAGCGCGTCCCCTTCCGCTGCAGGAGGAAGGCGCGATGATGATGCACTGTAAGCGGGTGCTGCCCGCCGTCATCCTCGTTGTCGGGCTCGCGGCGTGCTCGGAAAGAAAGCCGCCAGCCCCGCCAACGGAGCAGCAGATCCATTCGTCCGACAGCGCCGTGGCGACCGGGGAAATGGGGCGGCATAGATATCGCTGTTCCGACGGGGAACCGCTGTTCGTCGATTACAAGGACAACGGCCTGCAGATCGATTTGCGGCGCTCCAACGGGGGACCGCCGATGATGCTGACCGCGCCAGCGCAGGGCCTGCAATATGTCGGCGAAACAGCCACCGCGACCTTCAAGGGGTCGCAGCTCACCATCGTGGAAGGCGATGGCCGTACCCGGATCTGCGAGCAGGAAGGCACGCGATGAACTGCCCTGCCTTCGAACGCCACAGGGCGCTTCGTCGGAAGAGACCGATGTCTGACACGTCGATTTCAAATGTGACAACCTTGTGCGGCCTGAATCGGGCCGGTCTGGCGATCGCGCGCCTCGGCGTCGTTCTCGTCTCCGGGGCGGTTATAGGGGCGTGTAATCCAGCGCCGACCCAGCCTACCGAGCCGGCGCATGAAAAGCATCTGACGTCGAAACTAATCGCGCAGCGCATCATGTACTGCGACGACGGCACACGCGCCGATGTCGACTTCATCGATGACGGCTTGAAAATGGCCGTCACCTGGCTGCCGAAGGGCAGGACCGAGATCCTGCGCGCGCAGCGAACCGGTGACGAGTTTCGCGGCGACCATTCGCGGGCTGTCGTGGCGGGCGGATCGATCGCGTTCACGCGACGCGGGAAGATCCGCGTCTGCCACCGAACCCCGGAGGAGTCCTAGGAAATGCAGGCACTGCTCTATACGCTTGCGCCTGTGCTGGCGGTCGTGCTCGGCGCGATTGTCGCGAGCCGCACCAAGTTGAAACCTGGCCTCGTGGCGGGCCTACAGCATCTCGCTGCCGGCGTCGTGTTCGCGGCGGCAGCGACCGAAATCCTGCCGCAGGTCAAGCATGAGGCATCGCCCAGCGCGACGTTGATCGGCGGGGCGGCGGGCGTCGCGACCATGCTGGGGCTCAAGGCTCTTGAGGCCCGCTTCAAGGGGCCGATGGCGCTACTCGCCGCGATCGGCATCGACATTCTGGTCGACGGCCTGGTGCTCGGCCTCGCTTTCGTGGCGGGCGAGAAGGCAGGTCTCCTGCTGACGATCGCGCTCACTCTGGAAGTGTTATTTCTGGGACTGACGCTGACCGACGAGCTGGCGGAAACCTATCGCTCGCGCTTGCGCATCATCGTGATCGTCTCGGCATTGGCCCTGCTGCTGCCGATCGGCGCGCTCGCTGCCGTGCCGGTCGCCGCGCTGTCGCCGGTGATGATCGCCGGCTTCCTCAGCTTCGGGCTGATGGCGCTGCTCTACCTCGTCACGGAGGAGTTGCTGGTCGAGGCGCACGAGAAACCCGACACCCCGCTCATCAGCTCGATGTTTTTCGTCGGCTTCCTGGCCCTGCTGACACTTGAGGAGATGATGGGATGATCCCGGGCAACGACAACAATGGCGGGCAGGAGCGCCGCACACTGTGGATCGTCCTGCTGCTGAACGCGGCGATCGCTGCGGGCTTCTTCGTTTCCGGCTTCTTCGCGGACTCGAGCGCGCTGATCGCCAACGGCGTCGACAACCTGTCCGATACGGCTGTGTATGCGCTGAGCCTTGTGGCGCTCACCCGGGGCCAGACATGGAAGACACGCGCCGCGGTCGCTTCGGGCGTCATGCTGCTGATCTTCGCGGGCGGCATCTTGATCGATGTCGGACGGCGCTACGTGCAGGGCAGCGAGCCCATCGGACCTACCATGATGGTCATGTCCGCGATCGCCGGCGTCGTGAATTACCTCTGCCTGCGGCTGCTCCAGCGCCTCAAGGATCCGGACGTCAATCTCCGGGCCGCAACCACCTTCAGCTTCAACGACTTCATTTCCAACGGCGGCATCCTGATCGCCGGCGTGCTGGTGCTGTGGTTGGGTACCAATTGGCCGGACCTGCTGGTCGGCTTCGCCACCGCCATCATCGCCATCAAGGGCGGTGTCGAAATCCTGCGCGACGCGCGCGCCGAAACCAAGAAAAGCGAAAGGAGGTCGTCATGAACGACAAGCTCGAACTCGACATTCCAGTGTTGTTGCCGGACCTTCCTGACGCGGCCGATGCCTGCCTGGACCGTCTCGTATCAACCCTGTCAAAGCGCGAAGGTGTCGAGCGGGCGCATGTGATCTGTCTCGACGGCAACACGCCAGCGGCGCTGTGCATCCATTTCGATGCCGCCAAGCTGCCGCTGCCACGGTTGCGCGAAATGGTGCGCGCCGCAGGTGCCGAAATCACCGAGCGCTACGGCCATGCGATCTGGCAGGTGACGGGGATCAACCACGAACGTCGGGCGCGCACGGTCAGCGATGCGCTGTGCGCCTTGCCCGGCGTGGTCCAGGCAAGCGCCAGCACCAGCGGGTCTGTCCGGGTCGAATATGATCGCCGCGAAACCACCGAAGAGGAGGTGCGCGCTGCGCTTCGCAAGCTGAAGGTGAGGGTGGGCAAGCGGGTCGCTGCCGATGAACATGCCGGCCACGACCACGGCCCCGGGGGCCACGGCGCGGGCGAAGAGAAGCACGGCCCCGGCGATGGCCACGACCATAGCCACGCCGAATTTCTCGGCCCCAATACCGAGCTGATCTTCGCGCTCGCCTGTGGCGCGCTGCTGGGGATCGGCTACGCGATCGAGAGGCTGGTCGCTGGCGCGCCCGAATGGCTGCCGACCGCCTGCTATATCGCAGCCTATTTCTTCGGCGGATTCTTCACGCTGCGCGAGGCGATCGACAACCTCCGGATGAAGAAGTTCGAGATCGACACGCTGATGTTGGTCGCTGCGGCCGGCGCCGCTGCGCTGGGCGCATGGGCCGAAGGTGCGCTGCTGCTGTTCCTGTTCAGCCTCGGCCATGCGCTTGAGCATTATGCAATGGGCCGCGCCAAGAAGGCGATCGAGGCGCTGGCGAAGCTCGCGCCCGAAACCGCGACCGTGCGACGCGGCGGGCAGACCAGCGAAATCCCGGTCGAGCAGATGGTCGTCGGGGACATTGCCATCGTCCGCCCGAACGAGCGCCTGCCTGCCGACGGCTTCGTCATCAAGGGCACCAGCGCGATCAACCAGGCCCCGGTCACGGGTGAAAGCATCCCGGTCGACAAGGTGCCGGTCGCAGATGCCGCAGCGGCACGCGCCAAGCCCGATGCAGTCGACGCGGAAAGCCGGGTTTTTGCTGGTACGATCAACGGCGGCGGCGCGATCGAGATCGAGGTGACACGCCGTTCCAATGAAAGCGCGCTTGCCAAGGTCGTGAAGATGGTGAGCGAAGCGGAGACGCAGAAGTCGCCGACGCAGCGCTTCACCGACCGGTTCGAACGGATCTTCGTGCCCGCCGTCCTGGTCCTGTCAGTGCTCCTGCTGTTCGCATGGGTGGTCGTCGACGAGCCGTTCCGCGACAGCTTCTATCGCGCGATGGCGGTGCTGGTGGCGGCAAGCCCGTGCGCGCTCGCGATCGCAACGCCGAGCGCGGTCCTGTCGGGCGTTGCCCGTGCAGCGCGGGGCGGCGTGCTCGTGAAGGGCGGTGCACCGCTCGAAAACCTCGGGTCGCTCAAAGCGATCGCTTTCGACAAGACGGGCACGCTGACCGAAGGTCGTCCGCGCATCACTGATGTCGTGCCCGTCGATGGCGCCGATGAAGGCGAGTTGCTGGCGCTGGCTGTCGCCGTCGAAGCGTTGAGCGACCATCCCCTGGCCCAAGCGATCGTCAAGGACGGCCGCGAACGTCTGAACGATCGTGCCGTGCCGACTGCCGGCGACCTCAAGAGCCTGACCGGTCGGGGCGTCACCGCGAGCGTGGATGGCGAGACGGTGTGGATCGGCAAGGCCGAGATGTTCGGAAGTGAGGGCATTCCGGCGCTGGGGCAGGGCGCGCAGGACGCAATCGCGAAGCTGCGCGAGAACGGCCGCACGACAATGGTGGTCCGCAAGGGGGACCGCGACCTGGGCGCGATCGGCCTGATGGACACGCCTCGCGAAGCTGCCAAGACCGCGTTGCGTCGGCTGCACGAGATGGGCGTGTCGCGGATGATAATGATCTCCGGCGATCACCAGAAAGTCGCCGAAGCGATCGCCGACGAAGTCGGGATCGACGAAGCGTGGGGCGACCTCATGCCCGAAGACAAGGTTGCCGCGATCAAGAAGCTCGCCGGCGAAGACAAGGTCGCGATGGTGGGCGACGGCGTGAACGATGCGCCGGCGATGGCAAGCGCCACGGTCGGCATCGCGATGGGCGCGGCGGGGTCGGACGTTGCGCTGGAGACAGCCGACGTGGCGCTGATGGCCGACGATCTGGCGCACCTGCCATTCGCAGTCGGTCTTAGCCGCCATACCCGTGGAATCATCCGGCAGAACGTCTTCGTCAGCCTGGGTGTCGTCGCCTTCCTGGTGCCTGCTACCATCCTCGGCCTCGGCATTGGGCCAGCGGTGGCGGTTCATGAGGGATCGACGCTGCTCGTCGTCATCAATGCGCTCAGGCTGCTCGCCTACCGCGATCCGGCAGGGAAGGCGGCATGAAGTGGCTGATCGCCTTCGACCTCGACGGCACGCTTGCCGAGAGCAAGCGGCCGTTATCGGAGGATATGGCCGCAATCCTCGCCCGATTGCTCGCCATCACGGATGTGGCGGTGATCTCGGGCGGGGACTGGCCGCAGTTCGAAAAGCAGATCGCCTCGCGCCTTCCGGCCGGCGTCGCGCTCGACCGTCTCTGGTTGATGCCGACCACAGGCACGAAACTCTATCGGTTCATCAATGGCGCTTGGCGCGCGGTCTATGCCGAACTGTTCGACGACGCGGAGAAGGCGAAGATCCGCACGGCCTTCGATCAGGCGCTGACCGATGCCGGTCTCGCCGACGAACGTATCTGGGGCGAACGGATCGAGGACCGGGGCAGCCAGATCACCTTTTCGGGCCTGGGGCAGGCAGCGCCGCTGAAGGAAAAGGAAGCGTGGGATCCTGACCGAAAGAAGAGGACCGCGTTGCAGGCCACGTTGCGCGCGAAGCTGCCGGAGCTCTCGATCAATCTCGGTGGCACGACATCGATCGACGTGACCAGAGCAGGGATCGACAAGGGCTATGGCCTGAAGCGCCTGAGTGCCGAGAGCGGTGTCCCGCTCGACGGGATGCTGTTCATTGGGGATGCGATATTCCCCGGTGGGAATGACTATCCCGCTGCTGAAATCGGCCTCGACACAGTGAGGGTGCGCGACGTCGCGGAAACCACCGCCGTCGTGACCGCCATCATCGCGTGTCTGCACCGATAGGATCAAGATACATGGTCGGCTCCATCGCGGAATGCCGCATTGTCAAAGCTCTGGCTTCTGTCGCTTAGGGCAGCGCTTCCTAAAACGAAAAGAAGGCAATGTGCGCGTCTCCGCGAACAAAGCCTCCAGCGATCAATCTAAGAGATTCCGCCGCGCTTCTCAATCGTAGGGGGCGTTTGCGGGAGGGGGCGGAATCCTACGCTAAGGATTTGGGCCAGCGATATTCCCCGGTTAGATTGATGT
>NZ_JCATID010000027.1:0-66098 GCF_059693745.1 Sphingobium sp. WR1
GTCAAGGCTAAAAACTGACGGATATCCGACAGAAAATGCTTCACAGGACAGTTGACACATGACCTAACCACTCCACCCTGCCGACCAGTTCGAGCGCTTCCACGAACTGTCCTGCGAGCGCGGCTGGGGCGCCGAAGAGATCGGTGCGCGGTTCGGCGTCTCCCCCGATACCGTCAAGCGGCGGTTGAAGCTGGGCGCGGTCAGCCCGAAGCTGATCGACATCTATCGGCAGGACGGGCTCACCCTCGACCAGCTGGGCGCGTTCGCCATCACCGGCGATCATGCCCGGCAGGAGCAGGTGTTCGAGCGGCTGGCGCAGAACAAGGAGCCGTGGTTCATCCGGCGCGAACTGACGGTCGACAAGGTGCCCGCGACCGACCGGCGCGCGGTATTCGTCGGCGCGGATGCCTATCAGGAAGCGGGCGGCGTGATCCTGCGCGACCTGTTCACCCCCGATGGCGGCGGCTATTTTGAGGATGCGGGCTTGCTCGATACGTTGGTGATCGAACGGCTGCGCGAGATTGCCGGCGACGTGCTGACCGAGGGCTGGAAATGGGCCGAGGCGAGCATCGACTTTCCCCACGACCATGGGTTGCGGCGTTATTATCCGCAGTCGGTCGATCTGTCCGACGAGGATGCGGCGCGGCTGGAAGCGGCCTCCACCGAGCATGACGCGCTGATCGAGGGCTATTCGGCCTATGACGAAATGCCCGAGGACGTGGCGGCGAAGGCCGAGGCATTGAGTGACGAGGTGGACGCCATCTCCGCCAAGCGATCGGCGTTCGACCCGGCGGTGATCGCGCGTGGCGGCGCGTTCGTCACGCTGTCCCATGGCGGCGATGTCCAGATTGTGCGTGGCTATGTCCGCGCCGAGGATGAGCCCAAGGTCGAGCCGGAGCCTGACGAGGAAGGCGAAACCGTCGAGCCGCTGGCGGACGGCGAGCAGGACGAGGATGGCGACGGTGAGCCCGAGGATGGGGAGCCCGAAGACGGCGACCCCGGCAAGCCGATTTCGGACGTGCTGGTCCGCGACCTGACCGCGCACCGGACGCTCGGGCTTCGCCTTGCGGTGGACGCTAATACCGGGATGGCCCTTGTCGTGCTGGCCCATGCGATGGCTGCCCAGCTTTTCTATCGGAGCTATGATGCGTCCTGCCTCGAACTCCATGTGAAGAGTCCAGACCTGCGCAACGACGCGGACGGGATCGCCAATACGGCTCCGGCCGAGACGTTCGCCGAGCGCGAGGATGGTTGGGCGCAGCGTCTCCCGTCCGATGTCGCCGACCTCTGGGTGTTCGTCGCGGCGCTCGACACCGACAGCCTGTTGGACCTCTTGGGCCATTGCACCGCGCAGACCGTCAATGCGGTCAAGGTGCCTTGGGAGCGCAAGACCCGGCAGCTTGCGGCGGCCGAGACGCTGGCGAGCGCGATGGACCTCGACATGACGGCGCACTGGACGGCAACGCGACGGACCTATTTCGGGCGCGTCACCAAGGCGCATATGGCGGCGGCGGTTCGCGAGGCGGTCAGCCTCGAGGCGGCCGAGCGGATCACGCCGTTGAAGAAGGTCGATATGGCGGATGCCGCCGAGCAGCTTGTCGCGGGCACCGGCTGGCTTCCCGCCTTGTTGCGCACCCGGACGCCCGAGGCGGACCCGATACAGCAGTCGGAGAAGGAGACGCCGGTCGCGGCCGAGAACGGCGAACCGGCAATAGCCGATCCCATCGAAGTGGTGGTGGGAGCGCAGGCCCCGGAGCCGCAGGCCGATGACGCCGGGATGGAGTATGCGATCGCAGCCGAATAGTCGCCGGGCCGGGGCCGCTGTCGCGGCCCCGGCCTTCTCCCGCCATAAAAAATTGCGCCGCGCGCCTTCGGTCGCGCGGCGCTTTTGCCAGTAAGAAGGGGCTGCTCTGCTGGAGAACGCGGGCGACAAGCGCCAGCGCCCCGAGGGGCGCTGGCGCTTGTACTCAGACCTTGGCGGGCTTCATCCTGTCGATCAACTTCACAGACATGTCGATGCGGTTCAGCAAGCTGCGGAGTGGCGCGCAATCCGGATAGACCGCCTGCAACTTCTGCTTCAGGTCTCCGAGGATTGAGATCAGGCCATCACGCGATGCCGCTCGGTTCCAGAGTGGATTTCCGTCTTCGAGGTCATGATAATAGACGTCGAAGAATTCCGGGCCTTCCATCTGGCCACGCCCAATTTCGTTTCCCATCCAGTCTTCGAGGGTCGAGCGCACAGAATTCATCCGGCGATAAACCGAAAAAGGCCGCTCCTGCGACGAGAGCACGGCCTTGATCATGCGACCCGCCTCAATGTGCCCCTCGATGCCCATCTCACCCTTGGGACGACGTCGGGAAGAGCCCATGTTATAGCTGAAGGGCACCGTGGTCGCGCTATCCGTCGGGTAGATCGTTCCGCGGCAACGGGCGCGCCGGATATCCTGCGGTGTCTTCGCCATCGGGCTAATGAAAGTCTCCCAGGACGAGACAGACTCTCCCGCCCAATTCTCCGCGATAAGAGGTGGTGGCATCGCATTGATAGTCGCTACCAGCGCGTCCAAATCGTACCCGGTAATCCCGTCGGTCGCGACATAGAGATCACAACTATAGGGATAGTACATGCCGGGCCAAGCCGTCTTGGCGAGGCGCCAATCGTGGCGCGTTGCCCACGCCGAACGCCTATCCTCGTCAGGAACTCCGCTATAGGGCTCATCGACAACGATCACCTGTCCCGTTGCCGCATCGACCCAATCGGTCGAGTGGTCCGCATCAGGTAATTTGTTCTCCTGTGACCCATTCGGGTAGCCCTTGCGATAGTCTCGCGACGGACGCAGACCAGTCCGCTCCATGAAGCGCAGCGACCGTTCGGCAGTCGAGAGCCGATTGCGGGCATAGTCCTGCGTTGGGGCAATGGAATCGCAGATGAAGTGATCGTCGGCGACCATCCGGAGGTTGCCAAAGCCACGGACCTCCTTGAGCAAGGACTTGCTGCAGGTCTCAAGGATCGGCCGCGTCAGTTCGATCCGTAGCGTCTCGCGACCGGCCTCATAGCGTTTGTCCTTGTCGCACCAATAGATGGTCAGAAGGACATAAGGCCGTTCAAGGGCTGAGCCGCGAACTGGGAGCATCTTCTGGGCATTGCGGAAGTTCGTGCAGTTTGCGGCACGGGCCGCGATATCGAGCGCATTGGAATGCTTGATACCCTGCTCTTTGCGGAGCTGTGCGGCGAGAGACTTAACACCATCGAGCGTCGTGGGACGCACGTTACCAATCAACATAGCCATTCTCCTGGCCTGGATAAGCAAGCGTCACTCGCCAACCGCCTTTCCAGACCTGAATGTCTGTCGAAAGGGTCGTGATGGTTTCAGGGCAGCGCTGCCAGCAGCTTCGGAACGGCGAGTGCCATGCTCATGCCAAGAGCGCGTTTTACATAGATGAGGGCCTCGGGGCTTTCAATGGCCCCGAATGCGATCCCTGTTGATTGCTTCGATTTCTTGTGACCTGAGCGCTCCTGCTCCCCGTTTGCCCCCGACAGGCAGGGCGAGAGAGTGCCTTTGGTGGGCGCCGCGGGCGCGGCGCGAATGCTTGGGGCGCTGCCCCTGGCGCCCTTCGGATCGTCTTCCGCCCAGCTTCCTTCGCCTGCGGCTCCGTGCAGCCGGTTCCCCGCGAAGCCGCCCCTCCGGTTGCACCCCCGGTCTCGCCGACGGGCAGGGTTTCAGCGCGGCGCTCCCGCTGCGCGGAAACCCAGCACGGAAGGGAAGACATGTACCACCAGCTCGCCACCCGGTTCGGCCGCAATGCCCATCAGATCAGCGGCCGGGAGCCGCTCGATAACGAGGCACTCTATCGCCACGTCCCGTCCATCTTTGCCCGCGAGGCGCATGACAGCCGGTCGGATCGCTATGTCTATGTGCCGACCATCGACATCGTGGAGGGGCTGCGCCGCGAGGGATGGTGCCCGTTTTTCGCGGTCCAGTCGGTCCCGCGTGATGGATCGCGCCACGGCCATGCCAAGCATATGCTGCGGCTGCGCCGGGACGACGGCATCGGCAAGGCAGAGGCGGCCGAGGTTATCATCGTCAACAGCCA
Source organism: Sphingobium sp. WR1 (assembly GCF_059693745.1). Classification (NCBI taxonomy): domain Bacteria; kingdom Pseudomonadati; phylum Pseudomonadota; class Alphaproteobacteria; order Sphingomonadales; family Sphingobiaceae; genus Sphingobium; species Sphingobium sp. WR1. The sequence continues at coordinate 4,093 of NZ_JCATID010000027.1, forward strand.
TGACGGGACGAGCGCCTATCAGATGTTCGCGGGAATGCTGCGGTTCGTCTGCACCAATAGCATGATCGCGGGCGAGCGGTTCGAGGAGGTCCGCGTGCCGCACAAGGGCAACATTCAGGACGACATCATCGAGGGCGTGTTTACCGTGGCCGAGGATTTCCCGCGCCTGATCGACGCATCCGAGCAGATGAAGGCGACCCGTCTATCCGACGCCGAGCAGCGCCTGCTGGGCGAAGTCAGCTTGGTGGCCCGGTACGGCGAGGACGAAAGCCCGCTGCGGCCCGAGCAGATCATCGAGCCGCGCCGCCGCGAGGACATGGACCCGAGCCTGTGGACCACCTTCAACGTCATTCAGGAGAATGTCGTGCGGGGCGGATTGCAGGGTCGTCGCCGCAATGCCGAGGGGCGTATCCGCCGCGCGCAGACCCGCGCCATCAACGGCATCGATCAGAACGTCACGCTCAATCGGGCGCTCTGGACGCTGGCCGAGGGAATGCAGCGCCTCAAGACAGGCTGATCCGCGTGGCCGCAGGGCCGGTTCGCCGGTTCTGCGGCCCCCTCTTGCGAGCCGGTATCTCAGCGGCGGCCGCGCAGCCACGAGGGCCGCGCGGCCGCGAATGTGCGGCTCGCCGGGCTTCCGCCCGGCTCGCGACGGGGAGCGGCCTGTGCTATGGTGATTTCGCAGTCGCGCTGCGGTGGTGGTGGAGAGCGCGTCCCCAAAGGAGGACGCTCGTGCCCATCATTCTCGTGCTTGGCCTGTTCGCGGGCCTTTACCTGCTCTGCCTTCTGTTCCGGCTCGCAGTTCATGCGCTCCCCGTCTACGTCGCCTTGGCCCTTGGCCTCGTCCTGCGCGCGCATGGCAGCGGCATCGCCGTCGCAATCCTGGTTGGTGTCGTGTCGGGGTTCGCGACCCTCGCAATTGGCCGGACGGCATTCGATCATTCGCGCACACCGAGCTTCCGTATCCTGATCGCATCGGCCTTCGCCGTGCCAGCCGGGATCGCCGGCTATCAGGCAACCCACAGCATCGGCGGGCTCGCTCTAGACTCGGGCTTTATGCTCGACAGCCTCAGTCTGGTCGGCGCCTGCATAATCGCGGCGACGGCTTGGGCACAGTTCGGATCAGGAGCCGGGAACGGAGATCGGTTTCAGAGCGGCAGCGCCAATTGATTCCGATCCGGCGGCGGTGGAGATTCGCCGAGTGCATCGAGGATCGAGCTGGCGATCGTGTCGGCGGCGCGTTCACGGGTGCGCTCGTCACGAAGAGTCAGCCCGACCCGAGCCCAGCCAGGTGCAGACAGAATGGCGGCAGCGATCGATTCGTGGGTCATGCGGACATGAGAACAAATATAGAACAATCTGGCAAGGCCGTTAAGGAATCTCGCCCAGGTGCCCGCCGACGTGCAGGTGCTCGATCCCTATAATGCCGGGAGCCTGCCCGATCCCGAACCGCGCCATTGCGGTCTCTCGATAAGTGCATTTGGCAGCAGGCCGCTACGCTCGGCCGTCTTGCTGCAACGGCGTCGGACGAACTTTCTTCCCCCGGCGTGCCGCCGTTCCTCGCCAAACAAGAAAGCCCGCCGCCGCCGTCCGGCGCTGGCGCTAGGGCCTTCGGCTGCAGCGCCGCCCGCCCGCAGCCTTCCCATGCACATCGAGACCGCAACGGCGCGGCTCGAGAGCAGAAAGGACAGCATCATGAGCAAGATCGGCAGCTTCACCAAGGTCGCGGGCGAATATCGCGGCGAGATCATCACTCTCTCAGTCCAGGCCAAGGAGGTTCGCATCGTTCCGACCGACGCCACGAACGACAATGCCCCCAGCCATCGCGTCTTCATTGGTAACGCCGAGGTCGGGGCCGGCTGGTCCAAGCGCACCAGCGACGATCGCGCCTATCTCTCGGTCAAGCTCGACGACCCGAGCTTCGTCGCGCCGATCTTCACCCAGCTCTTCGAAAACGCCGATGGCGGTTTCGATCTGGTCTGGACCCGGCCCTCTCGCCGCAAGGAGGATTGAGCGCCACCCGATCCGCCCGGCATTCTGCCGGGCGGACCTTCCCACTTCCGGGGACCAGCCTCACGGCATGTTGGAATGTTCGGCTCGCCATCGGCGATTCACCCAAGCCCTCCACCTGGAGGGGCGGCGATGTCAGGCAGACGGACAAGCGCGAACCTACCGCGCGATCTGGACTTTGCGGGGTTCGCACAGGAGTTCCTGCGCCGCAACCCGGCTTATCGCAGCGACTATCAGGCGACGTTGCGCGCCGTCTCGGCAAGCGCACGAATCGTCGCGCAGGAGGTGATGGCCCGGCGATGGGGGCTCTGCTTTTCCATGCTCGCCGGACGCCATCCCCACCACTGAGCCTGCGGTCTGGTTGCCGTCGGCGTTCCCGGCAACGGTGATCCTCGACGCCGCGCCGCCGGACTATGAAGGCGTCGCGCCGTTGGCCATCGAGACCTGGCCGATAATCCTCGCCGATCGCACCTTGCCTGACGGCCGGCATGTCGTTCTCGGCGACCGGGATGGCCCGCATCATCTCTGGCTTCGGGCGACATCCAAGGATCAGCCCCTTGCCTATGTCATCGTGCGTGACGCCGCGATCGAGCTGCGCCGGCGCCTGGCCTGGCGGCTCGACCGGCGGCTTGCGGGCGCGCCGCCATCGCGGGTGCATGCCGCGTTCCGGCCGACCCCGTTCCAGCGGCGCCGGCTCAACCTGCTGCTCGATATCCTCGACCTTTCGCTGACGGTCCCCAAGCCGCCGACCTCGCACGAGATTGCCCGGCGGCTGGTCTATCCCGGCATGACCATCGGGCGCGGCATGGACTGGAAATCGTCGACCGAACGCCGCCGCACCCAGCGCCTGATCGGCGAGGCCTTCGCACTGATGCAGGGCGGCTATCGCCGGCTCCTGCTCGGCCAGGCGGGGGCGACAAAAGCGGAGAGGCGAAAATAGCCGCTCCGGGGCGCCGGCCCTGCTTCTCCATGGTCCGCCTTGCCGATCCGCAGCTGCCCATGGCGGCCGGACGATCCAAGGAGACCGACCATGCAGCCTGACCTATCCGCGTCAGCGCCACGCTATCTGCGCACACCCGATGCCGCGACCCATCTCGGCCTGTCCCCACGCACCCTCGAAAAGCATCGCTGCTACGGCACTGGCCCGGTCTACCGCCGGCTCGGCGGGCGCGTCGTCTATGCGATCGACGACCTCGAAGCCTGGGCGAACCTCGGCACGCGACGGTCGACCTCGGACGCCGGCCATGGCACCGTCTATCCCGCCAAGCGCCGCCCGGCCCAGGCGTGACAGCCATGGTGCGCCGTGCATCCCTGCAGGCCGCCGAGCGCGCCCAGCTCGATCTTTTCCGATCGATGCCGGGTGCCATCGCGCCGCGCGATGCGCAGGATCTGATGACCTGGCCGTTCTTCAGCCTCGCCAAATCGAAGCGGGTGACACCGATCGATTTTCGGATGGGCGATACCTGGATCTCGGTCGAGGCGGTCCCCGAGCACGGCATGGCCACGATCTGGGATGCCGACATTCTGATCTGGGCGGCGAGCCAGCTCGTCGAGGCGCGCGACGCCGGGCGGCCGACCTCCCGACTCATGGCGACCACGCCCCACGAAATCTTGCACTATGTCGGTCGCGGCACGGGCGGCGATCATTACGATCGACTGAGGGCCGCGCTGGATCGGCTCCAGTCGACCACCGTCGCGACTTCGATCCGGCAACAGCATCAGCGCCGTCGGCACCGCTTCTCCTGGATCAACGAATGGCAGGAGCGATTGGACGAGACCGGCCGACCGCTCGGTATCGAGCTGGTCCTGCCCGACTGGTTTTATGCCGGCGTGCTCGACCGCGGGCTCGTGCTGACCATCGACCGGGCCTATTTCGATCTGACCGGCGGCCTCGAACGCTGGCTCTACCGTGTCGTGCGCAAGCATGGCGGCCGGCAGGCGGGCGGCTGGAGCTTCGATGTCGCTCATCTCCATCTCAAATCCGGCGCGCTCTCGCCGCTGAAGCGCTTCGCTTTCGAACTGCGCGAGATCGTCCGGCGCCAACCGCTGCCCGGCTACACGCTCGCGATCGAGCAAGCCCTGGGCCGCGAGCGCCTGCTGTTCACGCCGCTGCCCGTCGATCCGATGGATCGGGCGCTGCGGCGTCTCAAGCTCGCCACTGTGGATAAGTGGTGATGGGACTCGGCCTATCAGGAACCGGGGCGTTCGGCCGATCGGGAACCGCAGACTCGGCCGATCGGGAACCGGGAGCCCCCGCAAACCCCCAGAAAACCGCGCGAAATCGACCCCCTTCTAACCGTGCTAATAGAGAAGAATCCTACCGGATTCTTGCTAACGGCCGACACGCCTGTGGACGATGGCCGATTGCCGGCTCGTCGCGCGCCTCCGCTCCGGCCGACGCCGCCCCCTTCCGGAGATCCCGAATGAGCCGATTGCCGTTCACCGCGCGCGAGCCATCGCGCGGCGGGTTGCCGTCACGCGAGACCATGACCGATGTCGAATTGATCTGGATCGAGAAGCGGCTGGAGCACTGGCTGCGCTTCGGCCGCATCGTCGGAGAGCGCATCGTCACTCGCAAGACGCGCGTCCTGTCGTTCCGTCCCAATGCGATCCTGGCATTCGTGCGATGGTCGGCCAACGACTTCGGCACGGTCCATTCGCGCATCGACATTCTGCGCACGGTCAGTACCGGCGAGCCCTATACGACGGTGCCGTTCGTGCGACCCGGCGGCGACATCCTGCTGTCGCTTCGGAGCTGGCCGAAGGTTCAGGCAGTGCTCGAAGCGATCGACGCGGTCGAAGCGGCCGGTGTCGATCCCTGCGACGCCGCACCCGACCATTGGCGTCACGTCCACAATCGGCTGAGCGCGGGTGAACCGACGCGCGCCTACACCGCCGAGCGGCACGCCGCCTGGCTCAAGCGCAAGGCGATCGAAGGATGACCCGGCGCGGCTATCTTGTCGCGACCGCGTCCGCTGCCCTGTTGTCGGCGATCGGTTTCGGTGCAGTGGCGCTGCTCGCTCCCCATCCGCGACTGCTCTGGAACGCAACCGCGAGCGCACCGACCGGCCTCTATCGCGTGACGCCCGATGTTCAGCCGACGAAGCGCGCGCTGGTCGCCGTGATGCCGCCGGCATCGCTCGCCAGCTTCATGGCCTCGCGCCACTATCTGCCGCTTCGCGTGCCGCTGCTGAAGCATGTCGCAGCGACGCCCGGCGCGCGCATCTGTCGGCACGGGAGTCGCGTGACCGTCGACGGGCAACTCGTGGCCATCGCCCGGCAGCGCGATAGCCATGGTCGCGCGTTGCCGGTCTGGCACGGTTGCCAGCGGCTGGGCGCGCATCGGCTGTTCCTGCTCAACGCCACCCCAGACAGCATGGATGGCCGGTATTTCGGGCCGATTCCTGACACCGGCTTGCTCGGTCGCGCGACGCCGATCCTCACCCGCGATGCACCGGACGCGCCGCTTCGCTGGTACGGATTCGGCGCCGCGATGGTGGTCGATCGTCGCGCGCGGAGGATCTGAGCCATGGCCTCGTTCCCGCGTTCCGGCCACTATGTCAGCGCCGCGATAGCGCTGCTGATCCCGCTTGCGTTCGGCCCCGTACCAGCACGGGCGGCAGGTTCGACCACACCGGCAAATGCTGCACCGGCCGCGATCTATGCACCCTACGTTGCGGAGGCGGCACAGCGATTCAATCTGCCGGAGGGATGGATTTGGGCGGTGATGCGGGCGGAGAGCCGTGGCAATCCGCGCGCCGTTTCACCGGCTGGCGCGCTTGGACTGATGCAGATCATGCCCGCAACCTGGGCCGGGCTCACTGCACGCTATGCGCTGGGACGCGACCCATTCGATCCTCGCGCGAACGTCCTCGCTGGTGCCGCTTATCTGCGCGAGATGTTCGATCGCTACGGTGATCTGAGCGCCGCGCTCGCCGCCTATAATGCCGGGCCGGGGCGCATCGACGATTGGCGGGCTGGTGCTCGCCCTTTGCCGAAGGTGACGCTCGCCTATGTCTCCGGCATCACGTCGGAGGTGGGCGCATCGACCGGCTTGGCGTCCGCTACCGCTGCCATCGCGCCGCCGGATTGGCGTCGCGCGGGTTTGTTCATTGAGCGCGAAACCGGGGCGCCGGTCGCCTCGACCGTGGCAGCGACGACGCAGCCGGTCATGCCGATCGCCACGGTTTCCGCGACATCCGGCGCGCCTGCGGAGACCCTGTTCATCCCCCTTGCGCCACGGATCGCACGATGAGCGCCGTTGGGTCGCCTCTGCGCAGGCTGGCGATCGGTGGGGACCGGTCTCGCAGAGATTGGACCGGGGAAAATACGAAGCAGAAGGGATGGCAAGATAAAAGGCGCGTCGGACGACAGCGCTATTGTGGTTGTGGCGCGGGGCTTTGCGTGTCGGACATCGCGACCGCGCGTCCGACGATGAACCGCCGATTTCGCAGTTTTCCAAGCTTTAGGTGTCGGACGCCCGGTCCAGGGGCCGTCCGATGAGCCAGGACGACGAGAATTTCCGGGTTCGGCCTGGACGCACCGGCGATCGGGGCCAAGGCACCAGCCGCAAGGCCAAGAGCCTGGCCGCGCAGGTCCGCCGGGCCTCCGCGCGCGCAGGGCGGACGCGCTCTCTGCCAAGTGCCGGGCGACGATCCGGAAAGGTCGGAGCGCGGGGACGCGGCCGCAACGCGCTGCTCAGGATCAGCCGCCCGGCCAATGCCCGCCGCGTGATCGTCGTGGGGCGCCCGGTACGCCATAGGGGAACGCGATTTCGCGCAGCGCCGCTTGGCCGCCACATCGCCTATCTCCAGCGCGACGGCGTCACCCGTGACGGTCGCGACGCCGGCCTATTCGACGCCCGATCCGATCAGGCCGACGGTAACGCGTTTGCCGAGCGCTGCCACGACGATCGGCACCATTTCCGCTTCATCATCTCCCCCGAAGATGCCGGCGAGATGGCGGACCTGCGAGCCTTCACGCGCGAGCTGATGGACGATGTCGCGCGCGATCTCGAAACCCGTTTGGACTGGGTCGCGGTCGATCATTGGAACACCGACAATCCGCATATCCATGTGTTGGTGCGCGGCCGCACCGATGCCGGCACGGATCTGGTTATCGACGGCCGCTATCTGCAGGATGGCGTGCGCGGCCGGGCCGACGAGCGCGTCACCCTTGAGCTGGGACCGCGCACCGAGCGCGACATCCGCGCCGGTCTCGAACGCGAAGTGGAGGCGGATCGCTGGACCAGCCTCGACCAGCGGCTGAAGGACCGCGCGGACGAACTGACCGGCACCATCGACCTGCGTCCCGGCGATCGGGACGACGACAGCCGCCGCCTGCTGTGCGGCCGGGCCGACAAGCTCGAAAGACTGGGCCTCGCCACGGAAACCGCGCCCGGTCTCTGGACCATCCGCCCCGATGCCGAGCGGACGCTGCGCGACCTCGCCATCCGCGGCGACATCATCCGCACCATGCACCGCGCGATGCAGGCCGAGGGGCTATCCGCCGATCCGGCCGGCTTCGCGCTCCATGATGGTGCGCCGGCCGATCCGATCGTTGGGCGCCTGGTTGACCGCGGCCTCCATGATGAGATGGCGGGCACCGCCTATGCCGTGATCGACGGCGCTGACGGGCGCACCCACCATGTTCGCTTCGACGATCTGGATATGACGGGTGATGCACGGCCGGGCGCCATCGTCGAGTTGCGCTCTTGGGCGGATGCCAAGGGCGAGACGCGGCTGTCGCTTGCCACGCGGTCAGACTTCCCCCTCGATCAGCAGGTTCGGGCAGCCGGCGCAACCTGGCTCGACCGGCAGCTCGTGGCACGGGAACCCGTGGCGACGGGGGCCGGGTTCGGGGCCGAGATCCGCGACGCGATGGCGGCGCGCGGGGAAGAATTGGAGCGTCAGGGCCTCGCGCGCCGACAGGGTGACGGCTTCCGCTTCGACCGCAATCTGATCGAGACACTGCGGACCCGCGAACTGGGAGAGGCTGCAGCCGCGATCACGCAGCGCACCGGTCTCACGCATCGCCCGTCCGCCGAGGGCGATCATGTTGCCGGCCTTTACCGCGAGCGGGTCAATTTAGCGTCGGGCCGCTTCGCGATGATCGACGACGGCATGGGCTTCCAGCTCGTGCCCTGGCGGCCCGCACTCGATCGCCATCTCGACCAGCACATCACCGGCACGGTTGCACCGGGCGGCAGCGTCGATTGGTCGCTCGGCCGCGCGCGAGGGCTCGGCCTGTGAACCTCTCAATATCATCATGGAGTCCGTTGCCATGAACGCCACCAAGATCCTCTGGGGACAGGTCATCACCGTCCTCGCCATCGTCCTCGCTGCAATCTGGGCGGCGACGCAGTGGACCGCGCATGCGCTCGCCTATCAGCCTGAACTCGGCAAGCCGTGGTTCTGGCTGGCGGGCTATCCGGTCTATCCGCCGCCGGCCTTCTTCTGGTGGTACTTCGGGTTCGACGCTTATGCGCCCGACATCTTCCTGACCGGCGCGTACATCGCGGCGTCCGGTGGCATCCTGTCGGTGATCGTGGCGATCAGCATGTCGGTGTGGCGGGCGCGCGAAGCCAAGAAGGCCGAGACGTTCGGCTCGGCACGCTGGGCGAGCGCTCAGGAGATCGAGAAGGCCGGACTGCTTGGTGACGATGGCGTCGTGCTCGGCCGCCACGGCGCGCGCTATATTCGTCATGACGGGCCGGAGCATGTACTGTGTTTCGCGCCGACCCGGTCAGGCAAAGGCGTCGGCCTGGTGGTGCCGACGCTGCTCACTTGGCCCGGCTCGGTGATCGTTCACGACATCAAAGGCGAGAATTGGCAGCTCACCGCCGGCTTCCGGGCGAAGCATGGTCGCGTGCTGCTGTTCGACCCGACTAATCCCCAATCTGCCGCCTACAATCCGCTGCTCGAAGTGCGGAAGGGCGAATGGGAGGTGCGCGACGTGCAGAACGTCGCCGACGTGCTGGTCGACCCGGAAGGCTCACTTGAGAAGCGTAACCACTGGGAGAAAACCAGCCACGCGCTGCTGGTGGGCGCGATCCTCCATGTCCTCTATGCTGAGGCGGACAAGACGCTGGCGGGTGTCGCCGCGTTTCTCTCCGATCCCCGCCGACCGATCGAAACCACGCTGCGCATGATGATGACGACGCCGCATCTGGGTGAGGCCGGCGTGCATCCTGTGGTCGCCTCGGCCGCGCGCGAGCTGCTCAACAAATCGGAGAACGAGCGATCCGGCGTGCTGTCCACCGCCATGTCGTTCCTCGGTCTCTACCGTGATCCGGTTGTCGCGCGGGTGACGCGCGCATGCGACTGGCGGATCGGCGATCTGGTCGATGGGCCGGCGCCGGTATCGCTCTATCTGGTGGTGCCGCCATCGGACATCAGCCGCACGAAGCCGCTCATCCGGTTGCTGCTCAACCAGATCGGGCGGCGGCTGACCGAAGAGCTGAACGCGCAGGCTCGGCCGCATCGGCTGCTGCTCATGCTCGACGAGTTTCCTGCACTGGGAAGGCTCGACTTCTTCGAATCCGCGCTCGCGTTCATGGCGGGCTACGGCATCAAGGGCTTCCTGATCGCGCAGTCGCTCAACCAGATCGAGAAGGCCTATGGCCTCAACAACGCGATCCTCGACAACTGCCATGTGCGCGTCGCCTTCGCGACCAACGACGAGCGCACCGCCAAGCGGATTTCGGACGCGCTCGGCACGGCGACCGAGCTGCGCGCGATGAAGAACTATGCCGGCCATCGACTCTCGCCCTGGCTCGGCCATATGATGGTTTCGCGCAGCGAAGCCGCGCGGCCGCTGCTTACGCCCGGCGAGATCATGCAGCTTTCGCCCGACGACGAAATCGTGATGGTGGCGGCGACTCCGCCGATCCGCGGCAAGAAAGCGCGCTATTATGCTGACGCCCGATTGTCGGCGCGGTTGCTGTCGGCGCCGCAATCTGCGGCGCTCGATCCACGGCATCGTCCGCACGACGATTGGACCGGGAATGCGCCAATCACCGCGTCCGCCACGTCGCCAACGGCCGATGACGCCGCGCCATCGAAGGACGAGGCCGATGCCGCCAACTCCGGGATTAGGCGCGAGCCTGAGTTAGGCGAGCATGAGGAAATCGTATCTTCGCCGCGCCAGATGGTGGCAGAGTTCGAGTTCGACCAGGATGATGCTGAGCGCGACGCGACACAGAGCCGCACCCAGGCCGATCGCCTTATGGCACGCAACGCGCGTACCGCGTCGCTCGACCCCAATGACGGTCTTGATCTGTGACGCCGTCCCGCGAGAAGAGCAGCTTTCGCCTACCGCCCGAGCTGGTGCGGCAGCTCGATGCGGCGGCGCGAAACAATCGTGTGTCGCGCACCGCAGTCGTTGAGGCAGCGCTTGCTTCCTACCTGACTGCAGACAGCGCAGAGCGGCTGGAGGCCGCGATCAGCCGGCGTCTCGACCGTATTACCCGCCAGCTCGATCGGCTGGAATGGCATGTCGATCTGTCGAACGAGACGTTAGCGCTGTTTATCCGCTTCTGGCTGACGACCACGGTCCCACTGCCGGATACGGCTATGAAGGCCGCGCAGGCGATGGGGAAGGAGCGATGGGAACGCTTCGTTGAAAGCCTTGCCCGGCGAATGGAAGCAGGCCCGCGGCTCAAGAACGAGATTTCAGTCGAGATTGAGCGTTCGCCATGAAGGATTCCTCCGATCGAGAATTTTGGAACCTTCATCATTCTCTTCTTCATAGTCATGAGGTTTGCGCGGGCCTACCCGAAGCGCATGTCCCAGCCTTTCATCAAGACTTCGATCGAAACTCGTAACTCGGCAAAGCTGTCACCCCATTTCGCAGCCTCGGCCATTCCGATTTGGAACGTCTGCACGAATAGAGCGAGGATGCGGACGTCCGTCGATGGAGGCAGTTCACCGACCATCACGGCTTGGCTGAACCGCTCCTCAAGTCGATCGATCTTCACGACTTGGCCGAACAAGTCGCAACGGCCGCGGCCGGTCCCCCGGGCACTCCTATCAAGGCGTGACGGGTCAGCATAATGCTCGGCGAATACGGATGCCGACGCGATAAGGAGGTCGTTTACGACGTCGCGCACGTGCCGGCTGTCAGGCAAATCTGCAGGCGAAGGTTTGGAACGCGTAAGGCGTAGCGGCGGCATGAGTTCGGCAACAGGTGTCAAAGCCAGCCTAAGCCGACCGCTGCCTAGCGGAGTTACGTAGGATACTTTCGGCTGCAGCGGCAGCGAGCGCGCTCGGGTCACAGGCATGGAAACTTCCTCCGACTATTTTCGCGTGTCGCCCCGACGCGGCATGCGTTCGAAGTCTTTCGACTCGCTGACGGAAAATATATAACTGATCGATCGCTTATATCAACATGCTGTGATGTTTCGGGGCGATCCGATGGAATCTCGCGTCACTCCATGTTCACGCAATCTTGGCCTGCTTTCCTTGGGTCTTGGCCCGCTCATGGCGCTGCATGGGCCGGAAAGCCCAAACAATCACGCACTTCGGTGCCACAACGTCCAGCAGGAGAATAACAGTATGTCGCAACAATCTTTCGGCTTATGTCGACGTTCCCCGTTCGCGGTATGTCTCACGGCGCTGCTCGGCCTTAGCCTGTCGGCGTGCATGACCGGCGCAGAACGACGGCATGTGAATCTTCAAGTAGATGCGGACACCTGCGCTAGCTTTGGATCTGATCCCGGCTCCCGCGCCTACAGCGACTGCATGCTCGTTCAGCAGCGCCGGCGCGACGCCAAGCAGATGGAGTCGCTTGAACGGACGCGCCTGACCGCGCAGATCGCTCGGGATGCCCAGATCATGGCCGATCGGGCACGCAGGGAGCGCTGTGACCGCAATCCGGATCGGCGCGAGTGCAAGAGGTGAAGACAATGCCTTGGGAATATCTGATAATCGAAACGACGCTCGGTTCCGACGAGCTGGGTGACCTAGGCGCACAAGGTTGGGAGCTGGTCGCAGTCGTCTCCCCTGCGCATTTCGTGCTGCATTACTTCTTCAAGCGCCCGCTCGCGGAGAATTGAGGATACTTAGTGGGGGGCGAAATCGACCCGCACGATTGTGCCGCTCCCGGCTGCGCCGAGGATCGATACTCGCCCTCCATGCCGCTCGACGACCTGTTGCACCAGGCTGAGACCGAGGCCGCTTCCCGTCGAGTGTCGGCGCAGACGATGAAATGGCTCGAACACGCGCTCGCGCTCCTCAGGTGGAATGCCTGGGCCGTCATCCTCAATTTCGAAAGCTGACCCGATGACTCGCACGGTGACATGACGTCCCCCATGCTCGATCGCGTTCTGAATGAGATTGGTCACCACGCGTTCCAGAGCGGACACATCGCCGCGGCACAGCTGCCTGGCCTCGATCTCGACCTCGATGGTGCGATCCGAGGCGATCAGCAGCGGCGCCAAGTCTCCGACCACCCGCCGCACCAGCGCGGCTAGGTCCAATTCCTCGTCCTTCCTGTCGGTATCGAGCCTCTGCAGGTCGAGCAGCTGCTCCGCCAAGGTGGCAAGCCGCTGCACGTCGCTGTCGAGTCTGCGCGTGGCCGATTCCTCCGCTGCCTCCACCTTGGCACGCAGCACGGCGATCGGCGTGCGCAGCTCATGCGCGGCGGAGGCGATGAACCGGCGCTGGCGCTCATAGCCCTCGTCGAGCCGCATCAGCGCGTCGTTCACCGCGCGGACAAGCGGCGCGATCTCTATCGGCACATGCTTCTCGCTTAGCCGCCGACCACGCCGGTCCGTGTCGATCTGCTCCGCCTCGTGCGCGATACGAGAGACGCCGGCAAGCGACCGCCGCACGATCCATGGCGTGATGATGAGCGAAGTGAGCGCCAGTAGGAAAAAGATCGGGAGGATGACAATGTTGGAAGCCATCAGGACGATGAAGCTCAACTCAGTGAGCTTGCCATGTGCGAGGATCGTCAGCGTCCCGACCGGCGCAACCTCCCGCCGGATCACCGCAGCCAGATCATATGGCGCCTGGCGATCCCGCAGCTGCGCATAGGAAAGGTCGTGCAGGCCGCCGACGAGCGATGCGTAGCGCCGGGGCACTTGCCCGAACGCGACGCTTCGGCCGGCATCATCCTCCGCCACGAACCAGAAGTCGTGGCTCTTCGTGCGCAGTTCCGCCAGTTCGGGGGTCATGCGGATGGCGAGGCGTCCGCCATCGTAACGGTATATAGCCCGCGCGATCACCGGCGTGATCTGCTCATCGGCGTAGGGGCCGCCGCTGTCCATGCGGATCGCTACGGCGAGGAGGATCGTGAACGAGATCAGTAACGTCGCGAGGTGAAAAGCCAGCGGGAAGACGATCAACGGCCGCTTGAGCGAGGGATGCTTACTCACGACGCCTCGCGTAGCAGATAGCCGACGCCCCTGATCGCGTGGATCTCTATCCCGGCATCCGCCTCAGCCAGCTTACGACGAAGCCGCGAGACATGGGAATCCAGCGTGTTCGATTGCACCTCGTCATCAAAGCCGTAGACCGCCTGTTCGAGCGCCTCGCGCAGCACCGTCCGTCCGCGGCGCTTCAAAAGTGCGGCCAGCACGCGGAGTTCGCGGCGAGCCAGCTCCAGCCGCTCGCCCCCCACCGCTACTTCCTCGTTCGACAAGTCGAAGACGAGGGCGCCCGCACGGATCGCCTCGCCCGCCAACTCGGCAGGACGCCGCCGGATCGCACGGATGCGGGCCAGCATCTCGTCGAGTGCAAACGGCTTGATAAGATAGTCGTCGGCCCCCTCGTCAAGGCCGGCGACGCGGTCGGACACCTCCCCGCGCGCGCTCAGCACGATGATAGGAAGACCAGGATTGGCTGCCCGCAGCGCCGGGACGAGCGACAGCCCGTCACCGTCTGGCAAGGTGCGGTCCAGCAGAACCAGGTCGAAAGGGGCCAGCATTGCTGCCTCCCGCGCCAACTCCATCCGATCGGCAATATCGACAACGAAGCGCTCCCGCTCCAGCGCGGCGCGCAACGTCTCGGCCAGTTGCGGCTCGTCCTCCACCAACAAGATTCTCACATATTACCTCATGTCGGCAGCCGCACGCAGCCGTCGGCCTGTCGCGACGGGGCCGGGACAGCCGCAAACGCTCGGCATGCCCACGGCCCATTGCGCCAACATTGCGGAGAACCGGTGTTGGCCTCCTTCTGGAATTGTATTGAGGAGGCTAACCTGCCTTCCCTCTTGGAACATCGATACAAAGGCGCCCCGCCGGATAGTCAAAGGTGATGACGCCCTGCTGCCAAAACGGAACACCCAGCGATCCATCGATGATGCCAGCCTCGAAGGCTGCAACGCCGGAGGTGATCGCCACCTCAAGGTCCGGGGTCCGCAGAGCGCCCATCTCCAGCTCCGCCACGTGCGCGATCGTGCCCTGTACCTCGCCGCCTATCCCGTGCCCGACCCGCCGGGGCGTACCCGAGCGGATCAGCGCCTTCCCGGCCTCGCTGCGCAGGAACGGACCGCCGATCATCACCGCATTGTGGCGCGTTCCCAGATCCACCACCAGCTTGAGGAGTATCGGCTCGGCACCGGACGTGGGCCTGAGACGCACCTCCACCACGGGGGTATCATGCATGAGCATCAACGGGATCGGGGCCGCGCACACCGGAGCACTACCGCTAGGTCCAAAGGTGACGCGCTTTCGGCGATAATCGACCGTCACTGCGCCATATTTGAATGCCGGGGCACCGATGATGAGATTGATTGGGAACCCAGCAGACGACGATAGCTGCTCTAGGCTCATCGAGTAACCTCCGAGGTCCTTGAAGCGTAGCGGCCCGACGCTCAGCTTCGGCAGGGTGACCGGGCGTAGCTGTTGCGCCAATTCACCCGCTCCTGCCGCCAGTCCGGCGACTTGCCCCTCATCGGCTGCAATCCTTTGCGCGACGGTCCTATCCAGGATCAGCGCGCCGGCGCCACTATCGAGAAGCGCGCGCTGGCGACTGCCGTTCACGATCGCATCGATAACGACGAGGTTGTCTGACAGCTCGAAAGCCATGCTGACCGGTCTGATCGGCGTTCGCACGGGTCGATCATCGACATTGTCGGGCTCAGCCCGTTGGGGCTCTGCCCACGCTGCCTGTTGTGTCAGCGCGGTCGCGACGAGCAGAGCCCCCATCCAGAATCTTGTCATCGAATATGCGCCGTTCTACGCCCGTCCGCGGGCGAGCTGGCGTTGGACCTCCAGCACGTCGATGGCGTAATTCTGCTCGTAGAATTTGCCGTCGCGGACCTTGTGAAAGGCGAACTCTCCATATTCAACCGTGGCGCCGGTGGGTTCGAGTCCGAGCCATTTCTTGGCCGGCGTGCCAATGTTGTATAGGCGCGCGGCCACGGTATCGCCCTCGATCGCCATATCCACGACCCGCCACTTAAAGTCGGGCACAGCATCGACATGTCCTTTCAACGACGCGATGACGTCGTTGCGGGTGATGGTCTTGCCGTGCTGCGTAAGCTCGGCGTGGACGAACTCGGTCATCCGGTCCATTTGATGCGTATTGAGCGCGGCGATGTAGCGCATGAAGAATGCTGCGAGCTCGTCTCTCGACATGGTGGTGTTTCCCTTGTTCTGAGTGGATCCAGTTGGATTTGCGAAAGCCAAGGCCGGGGCCAAAGAAACTCCGGTGAGGCCCATGGCGGCTCCTAGGAAGTCGCGGCGTTCAATAAGTCTTGCCATGCGTTCTACCTTTCTGTTTCAAGCCGAGCAGTGACTGGCGTCAGTCGCTCACCGCATCCGAGTGGGCGGCGCCGCGTAGATGCCTGGCACTGTTGGCCTATGCTCATGATCGCGCACGACCGGTCGATCGGCACGACAGCGATCATCAGCGGTTCCGGCGCTGCGGGTCGTTCGATTTGAGGAAGGGAAGCATCAAGGCCGTGACCTTCTCAGGCGCCTCTTCCGCGATGTAGTGGCCGCTTTCCGCGATATGGACGAGCTGCGGATTGTTGATCCGCGCGTTCATGAACTCGACGAGAAGCGGATTGCCAAGACCGCCGATGCCCAAGGAGGGTGCGCCGATCTTCGCCGGATAGGTCGCGTTGTCCTTCAGGTCCTGGGGAAATGCCTTGTACCAGCCATTGCCGCCGCGAATGCCGTCGGGCGTGTTATAGGCATTGGCATAGACAGCCCGATCGCGAGCGTTGAGGGCATCCTGCTTGTAGAGCAGGCTCTTCCAGAACCAGTCGAGATAGATATGGGCGCGGCCTTCGAGAAGCTGGTCGGGCAACTGGTCGATCTGGTGAAAGGCAAACCACCAGATGTAGAAGTCATTTGTGAACGGCCCCGCGAGTTTCCTCTCAGGAACAAGCTTCAGATCCGCGACCGATGCCGGCAGCGCCGAAACGTCCAGGTAGACGGTCGAAAGTGTCGCCTCTGGAAATTGAGCGGCATAGGAATAGGCGATATGAGAGCCGATATCGTGCCCGACGATATGGGCTTTTTCATACCCCAAGCTTTTCACGAGCTCGTGGATATCGACCGCCATATTCTTCTTCTCGTAGCCGCTGGCGGGCTTGTCCGAGCTGCCCATGCCGCGCAGGTCGACCGCGATGACGCGATGGTTCTTCGCTAGCGCCGGCATGATCTTGTGAAAGGCCCACCAGGTCTGCGGCCAGCCAGGCATCAGGATGACCGGAGTGCCCTTGCCGCCTTCGACATAGTGCAACCGGGTACCGTTGACTTGGGCGTAGCTGTTCTTGAAGCCGTTCAGCTCCCGCACGAGCGCCTCGTCGGAAACATCGATCGATGCGTAGGGATTGCCCTTGTCGGTGATTTGCGCGGAGGCCGCGCCCGAGAAAACCAAGCCCAGGCCGACGAAAGCGGCAACCATGCCGTTTCGGGTCGCGATGCGAATATTAGCCGGCCATTTCAATGTGTGCTTCATGTCCATTCCCCTTGAATTGTCAGTTCCGGTCCGACGGAGCTGTCGGGCGCCCGCGCGCCACACGAAGGCAACTACGTCGGTGTCATTTAGATAAACGATCGATCATTTATGTCAAGACGGTCTCGATTTTTTTGGCAGTCCCTATGCGGCGTCTGCTGGCGAAGCCCCGCACGCGATCGGCGAGTCGTTCTGGAGTGATCGATACATATATAGGGCGTGCCAGTGGGACAAGTGAATCGGAGGCGCAGCAAAGAACTGAGAGTTATAGCCGTGCGGAAGGACGCACCGCTGGGACTGCAAGACGCGCAGTCGCTCGCAACCCGCGGCGAACACGCAGGCTATTTGAACACTGACGAAACAAATGCCGGTCGTGGCCGACGGGACGAGCCAGGCTCAGCCCAGAGTGCCGCGCGAAGCTCCGGCGCCAGAGGCGAGGCAAGCCAGAAGTGGCGATGCCGGGCAATCCTTGCAGAGCAATTCGTAGGCGCGCTCCGATTAGGAGCCTCAGCCGTCGGGGTAGATCGCCCGCTCGATCTGCGCGGCGAGGCGGTCGAGCAAGCGCTCGCCGTCCTCAGGCGAAAATACATACAAGCGCATCACGCCTTCGAAGATCAGCGCGATACGTTCCATCACATGGGGGGCATCTACGTACTCGGGGATTCGGCCAACTTCCTGCGCGGACCGAATTCCACGAAGGAGTGCTTGAGATAGAGTCGCTTCCGCGCTGAGCAATAACTTTGCGACGTCGCTATTGCGAGATCCCTCGCTCGCAATTTCAGCGCGTAGAACGGCAATCTCGTGACCCTGCTGGGTCGTGAATATATTGGCAAATGCATTCTTGACGTTTATCTGACGGAAGTCCGTGTCTACCAGCTTGTGGACCATGTCTTTGTGACGTAACAAATCCGCTTCGATCAACGCAACGACGAGAGCTTCCTTGCTCGGATAATATTGATAGATGTTGGCGGTGCTGACCCGCGCTGCCGCGCTGATCTGTGCGATCGAAGCTCCATGAAAGCCCTGCTTTACAAAGCAAGCTCTCGCGCCATCCAAAATTTGATGCATCCGCTCATCGCGTGCTTGCGGATTAACGGGTCTTCCGCGGGCAGAAGGAGCGGCTGGCTGATTCATGCCAATATATATAAACGACCGAACATGTATGTCAAACCTCGCTGGATGCGAATAGGCCGCGCACCGCTGGGAGGCTATCTAGAAAGGCGAGTACCAATCGCAGTCTAGCGGGCACGTTCCGATTCTCCAGCCGGAGGACCTGCAACATCACCGGCGGAGCGCGCCAATCCTCTAGTATCTCCGTGACGATGCCCTTCGCTATCGCATCGCCAACCAGCCAGGACGGCACCCAACCGATCCCGAACCCCGATCGGATCACATCCCATGCTGCCCGTCCGTCATCGAAGATATGATGTGGATTTGGCGTATGCAAAACGGCAGCATTTGTCGTCGGATCGGCAAACCTCCAGCTTTCTATCTGACCATTCGCTTGATTCCGGTATCCCACGACCCGGTGCCCGGCGAGATCGCCGGGCCGCTGCGGAACGCCTTTCGTGGCAAGATAAGCCGGGGTGGCGCAAGCGAGCCAGGAGAATGTGGTCAACGGCCGCGCGATATGGCCGGGCAGTCCGTCCAGCGGAGCGGCGGTGATTGCGACATCGATGCCGCGTGCCGCCAAGTCCGTGATGTCGCGCGTGAAGATCAACTCGATGGCAATGTCGGGATGCGCATCGAAGAAGCTTGGCAGGTGCGGAAGGATACAGGCCCCCGCGAATGCAGGCGGCGCGCAAAGCTTCACGCGGCCTGCGGCCCCCTTCACAGCCAGCCCGCTGAGCACGGTCTGGGTATGCTCCAGTTCCGAGAGCAGTTTCAGTCCCGCCCCCAATACCCGGGCGCCTTCCTCGGTCAGTGACAGGGAATGTGTCGTCCGATGCAGGAGGCGGACCCCATATTCGCGCTCAAGCCGCGAGATCGCCTTGGAGAGGGCTGACGTCGTCGTTCCGGATTGCCGGGCCGCTTCAGCGAACGAGCCCGCCTGAACGACGCGAACGAACCAGATCATCCGCGACAAAGTGGATGGAAAAGCCTGTGTGGACATTTGGTCAACACTGAAGTGCTCGTGAGCGGATTTCAACCCAAATAAAAATCACAATATTCGCGCCGAAGGAGAACGATCATGAAATTTCTGGTTTTGCTTACGGCCGCCTCGGGCAAGGATATGTCCGACATCTTGCCGCACATGGTCGCCGAGATCAAAGCGGTCTGGGCGTCCTATTTGAACAACGATCTTAGAGAGTTCTATTTCTCGAACGATCCGCAGATCGTAACTCTGATCTACGAACTACCCGATCTGGCGGCAGTAAACCGGGCGGTTGACGCACTCCCGATGGTCAAGGCGGGGCTGCTCGATCGGCAGATCGTCCACCTCGGTCCATTCCAGCAGATCGGCGTGCTTTTCGCTTCCGAGTGACCAGAGCCATAGAAGTTGCTGTGACGTCACCTTGGCATGCCGCAACACTTGATGCGGCATGCCGCGCAACACCTGCGCCAACCGAGCGTCGATGAGTGGCCAACTCACCAGTTTCAATACTCAAGATTGAGAAGATAGAATGTTCGATTCAGAGGAATTTGGCGACCTTGTTCGCTGTCGGCGGTCTATTCGCAGCTTTTTGTCGATGGAAGTGCCTGACACGATCCTCCGGTCGGTTCTGGACGATGCGAGACACGCGCCGTCGAATTCGAACATCCAGCCTTGGTTCGTGCACATCGTGTCTGGTGTTACGCGCGACAAGCTCAGCAAGGCGATGCTCGCGGCCGACGAAGAGGGACGACATACTCCAGACTATCCCTGGGGCTATGACGAGCTGCAGGGCGTTCATAGCGACCGGCAGAAGGAACAAGGCGCCACCTATTTCCGGGCGCTTGGAGTGGCGCGAGAGGCTATCGACGATCGACGGGAGGTCGTGCGACGCAATCTGGCGTTTTTCGGAGCACCTCATGCCTGCCTGCTTTTCATGCCCTCCTATTACGGCGGAGTGCGAATGGCCGGCGATGTGGGAATGTATGCGCAGACATTCCTATTGTCTTTAGCGGCGCATGGGCTCGCCGGCGTTCCACAAACCTACCTCGGTTTCTTTGCCGACACGGTGCGCGAGATCCTGGATATCGATCCATCGCTAAAGATGCTGTTCGGCATCTCCTTCGGATATCCCGATCTGATCGCTCCAGCTGGCAACTATCGGAGCAGCCGAGTCGCGATAGACGAAACCGTCACCATCCATCGCTGAAGCTATCACGCCAGCGTGCGGGCAGCACCTTTCGCGAGCGCACGATCCGGCCTCGAAACTCATTTCTAAAGCGATCGATATAGAATGCCTTGACGCTTCCTGTCTCTCACCCTAGCTAATTCTCTATCGTTCACTATAGAAAGAATGTTCATGAAAGAGTTGGTTGGAAAGCGTGCCCTCGTAACCGGTGCCTCGCGAGGCATTGGCGCTGCCATCGCGTTGGCTCTCGCCGAAAAAGGTGCCGACGTCGCGATCACCTATGCAGGATCGGCTGACAGCGCCGCGGCCGTCGTCAAGGCAATCGAGGAAAAGGGGCAAAAGGGCTTCGCCATCCAGGCAGACAGCGCCGATCCCGCAGCCGTCAAGCGTTCGGTCGACCAAGCCGCAGAGGCCTTGGGCGGACTAGACATTCTCGTGAACAATGCCGGGATCATAATCTACAACCTGATTGCCGATATTGCCGTCGACGAGATCGACGCGATGTTCAGCGTCAACGTGCGGTCGCCGATCCTCGCTGCCCAGGCTGCCATCCCCCATTTGCGAGCCGGCGGACGCATCGTCTCGATCGGATCGGCCGGCGTCGATCGCATCGTCGGCGAGCCCGGTTCGGTCTATTACATGACGAAAGCGGCTCTTCAGGCATTCACCCGCGGGCTGGCGCGCGAACTCGGGCCGCGCGACATCACCGTCAATCTTGTCCAGCCGGGATCGACCAACACCGACATGAACCCCGCCGACGGCGAATCCTCCGATTGGCAGCGCTCGCTGATGCCACTGGGCCGCTATGGTGAGGGCGCGGACGTAGCCGCCGCGGTCAGCTTCTATGCCAGCCCCGCGGCGAAGCACATCACCGGAACGATCCTCAACGTCGATGGTGGTTTGAAC
The DNA here is from genome assembly GCF_059693745.1 of Sphingobium sp. WR1. Classification (NCBI taxonomy): domain Bacteria; kingdom Pseudomonadati; phylum Pseudomonadota; class Alphaproteobacteria; order Sphingomonadales; family Sphingobiaceae; genus Sphingobium; species Sphingobium sp. WR1. The sequence continues at coordinate 25,202 of NZ_JCATID010000027.1, forward strand.
ACCTGATCGCTGGCTTCCGCCTGCACTGAAGTCTTCGGCGGATCGGCGACTGCCGATCCGCCGAAGGGTTGAGGTGCTTGGCCGATGCTATTGCCGTCCCGGTCGTCCTGCCAGGCTTCTCGTTTGCGACGCCCCTCTCTCCCGTAGCGCAGCCGCATCTTTTTTCAGGCCCCCCTTGATCCGCTCATCCCAGCACTATATTAGACCGGTCGTCTAGTTGATAGGAAGCGAGAATGCCTACCGTGCCGAAATCTGAGAGGGCCAGCGATGTAAGGTCTTACATCCTCGATACGGCTCAGCGGCTTATTGCAGCGAAGGGATTCTCCGGCGTAGGGCTGAACGAAATCCTGCTCGGCGCCGATGTTCCGAAAGGTTCATTCTATCACTATTTCGCTTCGAAAGAAGCGTTTGGCCGAGATCTTCTGGAACATTATTTCAGTAAATATCTTGCCGAAATCGACACGCTATTTGCCGACGAGCACTTACCGGCGCGCGAGCGATTGGCCGCTTACTGGAGCTTCTGGAGAGATAATCAGGAATCTGAAGATCCGGAGGGCAAGTGTCTTGCGGTCAAACTCGGTGCCGAGGTTTCTGACATTTCTGAGGATATGCGCCTCGCACTGAAAAACGGAACCTCCGCGATCATAAGCCGATTGTCGCGGGTGGTGAAGGAGGGGCTGGCGGACGGCTCGATCGAAAGTGCACGGAACCCCGATGATCTCGCCGAAACGCTCTATCAGCTTTGGCTGGGCGCGAGCATCATGATGAAGATTGTGCGCAATGCGGCTCCCTTCGACGCCGCTGTGGCCGCAACCGATCAGATCCTGTCCGGAAAATAGCAGGGAGACCAGGATAGGCCGCATTCCTTTCCACCAGCAGCGAGTGGGTTTAAGTCAATCGTATACGACCGGTCTAATATTACCGTCCAGTATGATCTGCACGTCCCACTAAGCGCGCATCTAGCGGAGGCGTTGACAATGTCATTTATATAAGTGATTAGTCCGTCATATAAATAGCGGAACGAGTTTCGTGCCGGGTCCATCTTAGCCCTCTTGCACGGGAGGTCCGACGACGCGGCAACGCGATTTGTTGAAAGGAGAGACGTGACAAAGACACCGGACGTCGCCGATCGAATGTATTTCATCGAGGGACGGGGCGCTCAACCCAAGCGCAGAAAATAGCGTCATCCGACATGCGTGCCGTCACCGCGCCAACGGCGACGGCACACCGAGCAAGGCCGCATGTCGCGGCCTCGAACCAACGGGTCGGCGGAAAAACCTTTCCGAACTTCCGCTGCCCGCGACACCACCAGGAGTAGTATCATGAATTTGATTACCACCATCGAGAAGCCGGCGGCAAATGCCGACTTCTTCACCGGTACGTTCCATCTTACGATCGGCGGCAAGCTGGTCGAGGCGGAGGACACGTTCGATGTCATCAACCCGGCGACCGGCAAGGTTCTGGCCAAGGCGCCGAACGCCACCCCTGAGCAGCTCGATGAGGCCATCGCCGCAGCCAACGCTGCCTTCAAGGGGTGGTCGGCGCTCAGTTATGATGAGCGCCAAGTCTATATGGAGCGTTTTGCAGATGCGCTGGAGGAGCGTCGCGACGATCTGGTTCTCCTGCTGACGCTGGAGCAGGGCAAGCCGCTCAAGACAATGGCAGCCCGCGAGGTCGATCAGGCGATCTCCTATATCCGCCAGATCGCCAAGCGTCGCATTCCAGTCGAGATCGTCGAGGAGAACGACACGCACATCGTCGAGCTGCATCATGTTCCGCTCGGCGTCGTCGGCGGTATCACGCCCTGGAACTTCCCGGTGCTGCTGTCGCTGTGGAAGGTCGCGCCCGCGCTGATCACCGGCAACACCTTCGTGCTGAAGCCGACGGAGTTCACCCCGCTCACCGCGCTCCGCTACGGCGAAATCGCGCAAAGCGTTCTTCCGGCCGGCGTGTTGTCGGTCGTATCGGGCGACAAGGCACTCGGACCGGTACTCACGGCCCATCCGGACATCGCGAAGATCAGCTTCACCGGATCGACCGAGACCGGCAAGCATGTCCTCCGCGCTGCAGCGGGCACGGTCAAGCGCGTGACGCTCGAACTGGGCGGCAACGACGCAGCCATTGTGCTACCCGATGCCGATTATAAGGCGATCATCCCGCAGCTCTTCTGGGGAGCGTTCGGCCATCAGGGGCAATGGTGCGTCGGCATCAAGCGCCTCTATGTCCCGCACTCGTTCCATGCAGACTTCGTGACGGCATTCGTCGACTATGCGAAGACGGTAAAGGTCGGCGACGGTCTCGATCCCGAGGTCGGTGTCGGCCCTGTCCAGAACAAGATGCAGTTCGAGAAGCTCAAGGGCTTCCTTGCCGACATCAAGGCGAATGGTCACAACATCGTCCTTGGCGGCGAGATCGACGAGAACCAGTCGGGCTATTTCTTCCCTATCACGGTCGTCGACAACCCTCCCGAGGACAGTAAGATTGTGCAGGAAGAGCAGTTTGGCCCGATCGTCCCGATCATCGCCTATGACGATGTCGACGATGCAGTGAACCGCGCGAACGCCTCGATCTACGGGCTTGGCGGATCGGTCTGGGGGCGCGACACCAAGGCCGCGGTCGCCGTCGCCAACCGGATCGAAGCCGGCATGGTGTGGGTCAACGAGATCCATACCCAAGGCGTCGACATCCCCTTCGGCGGGGTCAAGCAATCGGGAATGGGGACCGAGCAGGGCCATGAAGGCCGCCTGCTCTTCACCAATGCGAAGACGGTGCTGATCCACAAATAGGGACTGGTTCCCGGCGGGGCGGCTCCGCTTGGGAGCCGCCCCGTCCGGACATGCAATCCGCAGTCAGGAACAACCGCTTCCGGTCGATTCGCGGCCGGGGCCAGGGGCGCCGCGTGCCGTGCGTCCGGAGAAATGAAATGATCAACCAAGCGTATTTCGACCCGGTGCAGCTCGGTCGCCATAGGTTGCCGAACCGCATCGTGCTGCCGCCGCTCACCCGCCAGCGCGCCGCCCAACCGGGCAATATCGCGACGGACCTCATGGCCGAATACTACCGCCAGCGCGCGAGCGCCGGATTCATGGTGACGGAGGGCACCCAGATCGAGCCGCGGGGCCAGGGCTATGCCTGGACGCCGGGCATCTACACCGCCGATCAGATCGCAGGCTGGCGCAAGGTCACCGGTGCGGTCCATGCCGAGGGCGGCATCATCTTCGCGCAGCTCTGGCACGTCGGCCGCGTTTCGCACAATGCCCTGCAGCCGAATGGCGACGCACCGGTTGCGCCTTCCGCGATCCCGCCGCAGAAAGTGAAGGCGTTCATCGAGACCGCGCCCGGAGCGGGCGAGTTGGTCCTGCCGCCTACGCCGCGCGCGCTGACCGTGCCCGAGATCAAGGATCTGGTGGACCTTTACGCGCAGGCGGCTCGCAATGCGATCGAAGCCGGCTTCGACGGTGTCGAACTGCACTGCGCCAATGGCTATCTGGTCAACCAGTTCATCTCGGCCCACGCCAATAGACGCACCGACGCATATGGCGGCTCTCTGCAGAACCGCCTTCGCTTCCTTCGCGAAATCGTCGCCGCGGTAGCCGAGGCGATCGGAGCCGATCGCATGGGCGTCCGCTTCACGCCGCTGTTCGAAAGCACCGACCAGGACCGCGTCTATATCGGGCTTGTGGAGGACGATCCGCACGGCACCTATGTGGAAGCGATTAAGGCGCTGGAAGAAGCCGGCGTCGCCTATCTGTCGATCGCCGAGGCGGATTGGGACAACGCGCCGGACCTACCGCCGGGTTTTCGCCTGGCGGTGCGAGAGGCCTTCTCCGGTCGCATCATCTATGCCGGCAAATACACCGTCGAACGCGGCGCGCGCCTGCTCGAGACCGGGCTCGCGGACATGATCGCTTTCGGCCGCAGCTTCATCGCCAACCCGGACCTGCCGGCGCGCATCGCCAATGGCTGGCCGCTGAATCCGCTCGACCCCGCGACGCTTTATGGCGGCTCGGAGAAGGGCTTCACCGACTATCCGGCCTACGAGGTCCGGATGCTGGAGACGGCCGCCGAATGACGCGGCGCAACCGTTAGCGGCGCCCCCCCGGGGGCTGCCGCCGGACCGGAAGGGATCCGCCCCCGATTCCTTCCGGTCCCAGCATACGACGCGCGGTCGCGCCCGGTGTGCTCAGCGCAATTGACCAAATGGAGTTGAACATGAACGAAGAAATCGAAGGCAAGGTCGTCCTGATCACTGGCGGCAGCACCGGCCTGGGTGCCGAGACTGCGCGGCTGCTTGCCGCTCGCGGCGCCAGGGTCGCAGTCGCCGCCCGCCGCGAGGATCTGCTGGATGCGGTCGTGGCCGAAATCGAGGCGTCAGGCGGAACGGCGAGGCCCTATGTGCTGGACGTGACCGACAAGACGCAGGTCGAAGCCGTGGTCGCGGCCGTCGTGGCAGACTTCGGCCGGCTGGACGTGCTGGTCAACAACGCCGGCGTGATGCCGATCCGTCCCATGTCGGAGGCGAACACCGACGAATGGGACCGGATGATCGACGTGAACCTGAAGGGTGTCCTCTACGGTATCGCCGCCGTGCTTCCGCGGTTTCTGGCACAGGAAAGCGGCCACATCATCAACCTGAGTTCGGTCGCCGGCATCAAGGTCTTCGCACCTGGTGGCACCGTCTATTCAGGCACCAAGTTCGCGGTCAGCGCGATCTCGGAAGGTTTGCGTCAGGAGGTTGGCGAAAAGGTGCGCGTGACCTCGATCGAGCCGGGCGCCGTCGACAGCGATCTCAAGCTGGGCACGTCCGGCGCCGCCAAAGACACGGTTCTCGACTTCTACAGGCAGGCGATCCCGGCATCGTCGGTCGCACGCGCGATCGCCTTCGCGATCGAGCAGCCGGCCGACGTCGATATCAATGCCATCGTACTGCGACCGACCAGCCAGCAGTTCTGAGCCCGAACCGGCACGGCGTCACGCCCGGATAAAGCGATTGGATAGTCAGATGTTGGACACATGCACACGCCAGCAACCGGCCCCGCCAGATACCTACGTTGAGTGGGCGCCAAGGGGAGCCCCGGCGAGGCGCTCGCAGATACCGCTTGGCATCGCGATCGCCTGCCTGGTCCTGGTCGCCTTGGGGCTTCGGCCAGGGATCGTTTCGATAGGCCCGGTTCTGCCTGATGTGATCCGCGAATTCGGCCTGTCCTATATGCAGGCATCGCTGCTGGCCGCGATCCCGACCCTTCTGATGGGACTGCTCGCGCTGGCGACACCTTGGCTCGCGCAACGCTTCGGGCGCGACCGAGTGATCATCGCGGCGCTTCTCGTGCTCGCCCTAGCGACGTCCGGCCGCGCCTTTGCGCTATCCACGGCAGCGCTCTTCGTCGCGACGGCCGGGATCGGTGCCGGGATCGCAATAGCGGGCGCGCTTGTTCCCGCATTCGTGAAAGCGAGCTTCCCGGGCCGGGCCGCCACGCTGATGGGAGTCTATGCGTTGGCGCTGTCGGCGGGCAGCACCTTTGCAGCAGGCGCGACCGGCGTTCTCGCGCATCTCTTCGGAAACTGGCGGGCTCCGGCCGGCCTGTGGGCCTTGCCGGCGCTCGTCGGTATCGTCGCGTGGCTCTATGTCGAGAAACGCGGGCGTGCTGCGTCCAACAAGAGTGAGGCGCCGCCGCAGCACCGACTGCCGGTCCGCAACCTCACTGCCTGGCTCATCGCCGCCTTCTTCGCGTTCAACAACCTGCTGTTCTACAGCTACGTCTCTTGGATCGCGCCGGTTTACATTGAGCTGGGGCATTCCCCGACATCCGGCGGGCTCATCCTGGCCTGCTTCACGTTCGCTTTCATGGCGGCGACCCCTCTGTTCGGCGCGATCAGCCGTAACGAAGATCGTCGGCTGTGGCTCGCGCTGGGCGCAGGCATCAGCTTCGTCGGCGTCGCATGGGTGGCGATCGCACCGGTCTTTCTGCCCTTTGTCGCCGTCTCGCTGATAGGATTCGGCGCGGGCGGGGCTTTCGCGCTGGCGATGACGCTCCCGCTCGACAACGCCCGGACGGATGGCGAGGCAACCGCCTGGAACGCTTTCGTGATGCTGGTGAGCTATCTCGTCGGCGCGACAGGACCGGTACTGGTCGGCTTTCTCCGAGACGCGAGCGGCAGCTTCCAAGCGCCCTTATGGGGGCTCGTCGCGGTCAGCGCGGCGATGCTGGCCACGACGCCCTTTCTTCAGCCCCATCATCATCGCCTGGCCGTCACCAACGTACCGGGGCACGGCGGCAGAACCCGAGAAGGAGAGCGGAAATGAAAGTCTTTATCATCGGCATTGCTGTCGGGGCGCTCAAAGCGACTTTACCGCCCATCACGCCGAAACGGAGGTGAGGACGATGACCTCTGCAAATCATCCGCGCCGCACATTTCTCGCAATGCTTTCGGCAGGACCGATCCTGTCCGTCCTTCCGCAAAGTTCGCTGGCTCAATCGGCGGCATTTGCCGCTAAATCGAAGGAGAATGTCATGCCGACGATCCATTATCGTAAGAAGAAGGTTGGTGATGTGGAAGTCTTCTATCGCGAAGCAGGGCCGGCTGATGCGCCGGTGATCCTGCTGCTCCACGGCTTTCCGTCCGCCAGCCACATGTTTCGCAACCTGATTCCGCAGCTGGCCGATCGCTACCGGGTGATTGCGCCCGATTTGCCTGGGTTCGGGCAGACCAAGGCGCCCCCGCGCGGCAAGTTCACATACAGCTTCGACGCGCTGGCCGACGTCGTCGACGGGTTCGTCGATGCCATCGGGCTTAGCCGGTACGCGCTCTACATCTTCGATTACGGCGCGCCGACCGGGCTGAGGTTGGCCATGAAGCATCCCGAGCGGGTCACGGCGATCATCTCGCAGAACGGCAATGCTTATGTCGAGGGATTCAGCGATCAATGGGGTCCCTGGGAAGAATACTGGCGTGAGCCCAGCGAAGCCAACCGGGAAGCGTGCCGGCCCTCACTGGCCCCGGACACGATCCGGAACTGGCAATATGGCACCGGTTCCGACCCGAACCTATTGCCGCCCGACGGCTACGAACTCGACATCGCCTATATGGCGCGGCCGGGCGCGGAGGAGATCCAACTCGATCTGATCCTCGATTACCGTACCAACGTGGCGCTGTATCCGGCCTTCCACGCCTATTTCCGCAAGCATCGTCCGCCGCTACTCGCCGTATGGGGACGGCATGATCCCGCATTCATCCCGGCCGGTGCCGATGCCTATCGGCAAGACCTTCCGGACGCGGAGATCTACTTGCTCGACGCGGGTCATTTCGCGCTGGAGACACATCATCGTGAGATTGCGGCGCACATGTGCGATTTCCTTGGCCGCAAGCTGCGCTGATCTTGGCCGCTCTCAGGGCTTTCACCCTGAGAGCGGCCCCAGTGAGGTTGGCTTGGCATAGGTAGCGCCCAGATATTTTCGTCAGCAGGCGACACCACTGACCGCGGACTTTTTGTCGGGTTGTTAAAGCGCTTGCGAGCATATATGTATTGATCGATGCAGAAATATATCGCCCCGGAGCCTTGTAAGAACGAGAAGACTTCACGCCCTCGCGGGCGTCCTCGCGAGTTCGATCGCGAAGCCGCTCTAGCGCAGGCCACTCGCCTGTTCTGGACCAAAGGCTATGAGGGGACATCGATCATCGATCTTACCAAAGCGATGGGGATCGGCGCGCCGAGCCTGTACGCAGCATTTGGATCGAAGGAAGCGTTGTATGCGGAGGCGCTGCGGCACTACGGCGAAACCTACCAACCGCTGTTCTGGCGCGGTTTCCAAGGCGCCCCCACCGCACGTGAAGCAGTTAATGCCCTGCTGCTCGATACCGCTGCTGCGTTAAGCGGAGGCCGAGACGGCACTTCTGCCGGTTGCATGGTGGCGCTCTCGTCCGTCGGCGCTGAGGGCTGCGAGCAGCTCAACGAGCTTTTGCGATCGGAACGTGCGGTCGGACTAGAGCGCCTGAAGGCTCGCTTTGAGCAGGCGGTCATCGCCGACGAGATTTCTGGGTCGGTCGATCTCCATGTGCTCGCTCGCTTCGTGCAGTCGGTGCAGAGTGGCATGTCCATCCTGGCGCGGGATGGCGCCAGGCGTGCCGAGCTGGAGGATATCGCTGGCGTCGCCATGGCAGGTTGGGACGCTCGTGTCAGGGGGCACGCCTCTTGATGATCTGCGAACGCGTGCTCGTCCGTGAAAGCTACGCGGCACGGCCGCTTTCTCTCTTCAGTTGCAGCCCGGATTTTCGACCGGCGGGCAGCTAAAGTCGTCAAGCGCTGACGGGTTCGCGTTGTCCCCCGACGATCGAGCTGACTGAGCGGCGGCCGTCATCATCCATCTACAGGAGGTCTGCCATGAACACGCTGTACGATCATCCGTCGTGATCCGGATGTCGGGCGTCGCAATCGATCGTTTTGGGTCGCCCATCTCTTCATGACCGTTACACCACGACAATGTGAGGCAGATGGGAACTGCGCACGGCGACGTAAGGGACGACCCGCCCGGCTGCAGGCTGGGACTGTTCAGGCGGGCGATAGTGAACGTATGTCTTGTGTATTACTCGACGATTTGGCTGCGGAAATCTACGCCACTACTACCGATATCCAGCTTCACGCTGCAATGAGGCGGGTTCGAGAGCAGCTCCGCTTCGATCATTTCGCGATAGCTTATGAGCATCATTCTCGCGACGCGGCGCGCGCGAGCTTTTTAATCCACGATTATCCCGACCCTTGGGCGCAGACATATATCGGCTTCGATCTCGCAGGAAACGATCCGGTCCGACGCGCGTGCGAGCGAACTATGACCGGCTTCGCTTGGCGCGATCTCGGCCGATTGGTGCCGCTCACCAATGGTGATCACCGGATGCTTATGGTCAGCGGTGCCAACGGAATCGCCGATGGATACACGGTGCCCCGGCATCTGCCCGGCCTTGCGAGTGGCTCTTGCACCTTCGCAATGCGTCCCGACAAGGCTCTTCCCGGCGACATGTTGGGCGCTGCCGAGATTCTCGGCGCCTACGCGCTGGCCGCCGCGCGACGCATCGCCGATACCGTGCCGGACATACCGAAACCGGTGCTGACCGAGCGCCAGCGCGAATGCGTCTTATGGTCGGCCCGCGGCAAGACCGCGGCGGAAACGGCCGCTATCCTCGGCATCACCGAGGACACCGTCGTCCAGCATCTCAAAATCGCTCGAGAGCGGTACGATGTCCATTCAGGTTACGCGCTCGTCCTCTGTTCGCTCTTCGACGGGCTGATCAGCTTCGCCGACATCCGACGCTGGTGGTATTTCAAATAGCGTCGCCGGGGGTGGCCGTGGCCACCCCCATTTCTTGGTATATCGGCGCGCGCCCAACATGACTGATTAGGCGGCACTTCCGGACTCGAAGGAGCCGCCCTCCATGACCGATACCTTAGAGCGAGCGCCGGTGGCGCCTGCTGCCGGCGCCATGCGCGCGATGTTCGCCGCCCGCAAACAGGTCTTCATCGACCTGCTCAAATGGAATCTGCCGGTTCTTGCCGGGGAATATGAGATCGACCAGTTCGACGATCCCGACGCACGCTATCTGATCTTGATGAACGATGGCCGTCATCGGGCCTCGACGCGATTGCTCCGCACGGACCGGCCGCATCTCCTGGGCGACCTTTATCCCTATCTATGCAGCGGGCCGGTGCCCAGAGGTGCGACCACCCTAGAAATCACGCGCTTCTGCCTCGATCGCTACCAGACTTCGGCCGATCGCCGTGCGGCTCGTAATCAGCTCGTCTCGGCGTTGGCGGATATAGCGATCCGGGACGGCATCAGCGACTATACGGGTGTCGCCGAACTGGCCTGGTTCGAGCAGATCAGATCGTTCGGCTGGCACTGTGAAGCGCTTGGCTCTCCTCTCTCCCTCGGTCGCGACACGCTGATCGCGCTGCACATCCGCATCGACGACCGGACGATCGCCGGATTGCGACAGACGGGGGTGTACGCCCCGCTTACGATGCACTTGGTCGAGGACGATGTTGTCACCTGCGCCAAGGCTATCCCGCCCGAGCAGCCGGCACCGCAGCCAGCTTGTGCATGATGGTAACGCTCCGGCGTTGATTCAGCTCTCCCTCTCCATCAAGACAACGATATCGAAGGATGCTTCATGAAACGCGGGGTCGTGTTTGCCGCTATCGTCGGATCATTGTTGGCTGGATGTGGCACGCAGGCGCCGCGGGCGACGGCCTATTTCGCCGCGCATCTCGACGAGGCTCGTGCGCTGGTCGATGCCTGCCGCGCTGGAACCAAGCGTGGCGCGGAATGCACCAACGCGGATGCTGCCGTTCAGGAGGCCGACGGGCGCGAGCGCTTTAAGTATTTCCGGCGCGATTGACCGAAAAGACGATCATGCGTCCCTGAACGTCGGGGATGCCGGTGCGCGCTGATCTCGATCATCTGCCTCCCCAGAAGCGGCGCGAGCTGGAGCGGATCGTCGAGATTGTCTTCGAAGAGTTCGAAGACGCGCTGGCCCTCGCCAAGCAGGGCTGGAAGAAGCGCGGCCGGATCGAGAAGATCATCCTCTATGGCAGCTATGCGCGCGGCGGTTGGGTCGACGAGCCGCACACCGCCAAGGGCTACCAATCCGATTTCGACCTGCTGATCGTCGTCAACGATAAGCGGCTGACCGACCGCGTCGATTATTGGCTGAAGCTGGAAGAGCGCCTGCATCGCGAGCTGGCGATCACCAAGGCGCTCAAGACTCCGGTCAACTTCATCGTCCACACCCTTCAGGAGGTGAACGACGGGCTGGCGCATGGCCGCTACTTTTTCATGGACATTCGGCGCGACGGCATCGCGCTCTATCAAGTCGCCGACGACGAATTGCATGAGCCGAAACCGAAGACGGCGGACCAAGCCCTAACGGCAGCCCTGGAATATCGGGAAGAATGGCTCGCGAGCGGTCAGCAATTCCTGGAAACCGCAAAGTTCGCGATCCAGCGGGGGTGGACCAAGAAGGGCGCCTTCCTGCTCCACCAGTCGGCCGAGGCCTATTATCACTGCGTGCTGCTGGTCGTGACCTTCTATACGCCGCACGTCCACAATCTCGGTTTCCTGCGCACCCAGGCCGAGCGCCTCGACCGGCGCCTCATCGATGCCTGGCCGCGTGAAGATCGAGCCGATCGCGCTGCCTTCGAGAAGCTCAAGGAAGCCTATGTGAAGGCGCGCTACTCCAAGCACTATCGGATCAGCGGCGAGGAACTGGCGTGGATCGTCGATCGCGTCGAAGCTCTGCGCGGCGTCGTCGAGGTGATTTGCGCCGAACGAATCGCGGCGATCGAAAACGACGTCGACGTTTCGCGCTCGCAGTGACCGAGCGTTGGGAAACGCACGCTGGGAGCGCGCACTGACGCCTTTAGCTGGGGAGGCCTGGACATACGCGCCAGAGCCCGGTCACGCGCCCTTCTTGCGACTGACGCATAATAGATTTTCTGTGAATCGCCGTGCGTTACAAGCGAAATTATATCCAGTCCGAAGCGATGCGGTGATCGCGGCGTCATCGACAACAATGTCCTAGATGGTGCCTCGGCTGCGCAGCCGGGCGAACGCGCGATCCGTACCCATGAACCGCTCCAGCATCGGACCGATCAATCGTTCGGGCGCCAACGGTTGGCCGATACCGGTCTCCTTGGCGTGCGCCTCGGCATAGCGCTGAAGGTCGCGGAACGTCGTGGCCGGCAGGTCCACCGTCACCTTGACCGGCTTGTCGTCCTCGATCCGGCCGAGCCTCAGCTTGGTCATGGCATTTCTCCTTCCGGCTCGACGATGAGATCGCGCGTTACGATCACGCGCAGCGGAAAGCCGGGCCGAATGTTCAGCGTAGGCGGTATGTTTGCCTCGCGCTGGACGAGCTGACGACCGGTCTGGTTCACCATATCCTGAGTGCCGTAGCGCAGCGCCCGCGTCAGCGCGTCGTCGCCATCGGTCGCGAACTCGGTGCCGACGCCGAGCAGCGTCGATACCAGCGCCGCTTTGAGCATGTTGCCCCAATGGTAGTCGGTCCGGTCCTGCAGGCCGGCATAGCCGGCCGCATCGGCGCCGGGCTGGCGATCGAGGAGGATCGATCGGCCGCCGGGCAAGATCAGCCGGTCCCAGGCCAGGAGCACCCTATTCTGCCCGGCCGACACGTCGCTGCTATATTCGCCGATCAGCCGCGCGCCCTGCGGGATGAGCAGGATCTTGCCTGTCGGGCTGTCATAGACGTTCTGCGTGACCTGGGCGGTGATCTGGCCGGGCAAATCGGAGCGGATGCCGGTGATCAGCGCCGCCGGGATGATGCTCCCCGCTTGAAGGACGTTCGCCGACGGCGGGGCCGTGACCCGCTCGCTGCTTACCGTGGTGCGGTTTGCTCCGATTTGAAGGAAAGTCCGATTCGCGGCTTGGCCGGTCGGTGTGGGCGTTGCTGCATCCGCGGGGTTTGCGCTGGTCTGGCCAGTCACCGGCTGACCCGGCAACCCGATCGCGGCGGCGCTCGCCGTTTCGGCCTTTGCGCTGCCGAGGAACAAGGTGCTGGTGCGTGCAGAATCGCGCTCCTGCTCGACCCGCTGCCGCGCCTGCTCTGCGCGCTGGGCGGCCGGATCAGGTGGGCTGCCGGCGCCCGACCCGATCGGCGGGGTGGGCACGGATTGCCCATTGTTTTGGGCACTCAGGATCGGACGGCCGAGATCGCCCGGCAGCGGCGGACCGAGCTTCGGCACCTTGGAATAGTCCGAAGGCGCGGAAACCACGACGTCCGCCTTGCTGTTGTGTTGGTCGCTATACAGGTTCTGCGGCGGACCGGCCGGGCCGCGCGGTTGCAGCGCATAGATCAGCGAGCCACCGATTCCGAGGCCGGCGGCTAGCCCGACAATCGCGAGGGTTTTGCGCGACAGTCGCGTGACCCGCGGTGGGGAACCCCGCAACCGGAAGGCTGCCGGGTCGCTCGCGGGCGCCACCGGTGCCCCAACCGATTCCTGTACCGCCTCGTGTGGCTCCTCGCTCATGACCGCCCCCGGCGGCCACGGCCGGTATCGTCGCGCGTGATACGGACCGCCTGCGGTTTCTTCTTGGCCCCAAGCCGCAGCTCGGCCGCGCCGAACAGGCGGTCGACCACTAGATAGCGGCCCTGCACGCGGTAGTTCACCAGTTCGGCGGCACCATCGGTGCCAAGCACGAACAGCGGCGGCATCTCGGTCGTGCCGATCCCTTCCGGAAACTCGACATAGGTCTGCTGGCCATCGTCGAACGCGCGGACCGGCCGCCACGGAGGCATATCGCCGTCGATCCGGTAGCGGAAGTTGAGCGCGGCCGGATCGATGCCGGCGGCGATCGGCGCGGCTTTCTCGCGCTCTGCCTTCGTAGCCCGGAGCGCCACCAGCATGTCCTGCGGATAGGTCCACGACACCGCCGCCATATAGGTGGCCGGCATCGCCCGCAGTTCGAGGTGATAGGTGCGCCGGTCGGTGTTGATAATCAGGTTCGTGACCAGATCGGCGCGGGTTGGCTTCACGAGGATATGGACCCGCTTCGCCGCCGCAGCGCCGCTTACCGTGTCGCCGATGATCCAGCGGACGGTATCGCCGGCTGCCACCGGGCCGGGACCGACCAACTCCTCGCCTTCCTGAAGCGCGATGTCGGTGATCTGCCCCGGTGCCGCATAGACCTGATAGAGCGCGCCGTCGCTGTAGGGATATTGCTGGATGGCGTTGAGCCAGGCACCGCGATCAGGCTCGATCCGTGCGGCGGCATTGGCCCGGCTGATCCGGTCGGCCGGCAAACCTTGCGACTGCGACGGCTGGATCGGCTTCAACTGTCCGGGAAGCGGGAGGGGCGTCGGGATCGCGACGATCACCGGCGGGCGGTCGGCCGGTCCCGCTGGCGGCGGAGCTTGCTGTGCCCAAGCGGGCGGCGCGCCCAGCAGCGCCGTCGCGATCAGGCAGGAGTGAAGCGGCCGGCGCGCGGCCTTCATGCGCTCGCTCATTGGCTGATTTCCTTCGACCAGTTGAGGGCGTCGACGAAGACGCCGAGTGGATTCTTGCGCAGGCCGTCGGGCGTGCGCGGCGTATGGATCGCGATGGTCAGGATCGCCGACCAGCGTGTGGTGTCGGCGAGCGAACCGTCCTGACAGCGACGCTCGGTCCAGGCCACCCGGAAGCTATCGGGCGAGGCCCGGATGACGCTCGAGACGTCGACCGCGACCTGCGCCTTGCCGACCACAGCGAACGGGTCGTTGCTGCGGGCATAGTCGTTGAGCGCCAGCGCGCCCTTGTCGGTGGTGAAATCATAAGCGCGGAGCCAGTCCTGTCGCAGCACGATCGGATCGGCCGGGATCGAGCGGACATGCTCGATGAAGCGTGCGAGGTGGAACGCGATCTGCGGATCGGCCGGGCGATAGCTTGCATCCGCCGGGGCTACCGCCTGCGCCTCGCCCAGCTTGTCGACCTGCACCACCCAAGGCACGATCGTACCGCGCGCCGACTGCCAGACGAGCCCGCCGGCCAGTCCCCCGGACAGGGCTAGGCAACCGAAGAAGGCGAGCCGCCAATTCCTGGCCTGGACGCGCGCCGATCCGATCCGGTCGTCCCAGACCTGCTGCGCGCGCTGATAGGGCGTCACCGGCTCGGGCGATTGCCCGTAGCGGATCGAGGGGCGTCGAAACATCGATCAGTCCTTCTGCGTGATGTCGGGTCCGGAGCCGCCGCCATGGCTGTCCCCGGATTTGAGGGTGTGGGAGGCGAGCGTGACGCCATGCGTAACGGTCTGGCGCCGCTTCATTGCCGCGGCCCATGCCGGTTGGCCGCCGCTTGGTTCACCGGGCGCAGTGGCTGGCGTGCTGCCGCCACCCGCACGCCCGGCCGCGAAATTCCCACGCAGGCTTTCCGTCGCCCGGCGCAGCGGCGACATGGCGGCATTGCCGGCGCTGCGGCCGACATTGGCGAGACCGCCAGCCACGGCAGCGCCGCCGCTCTTGCCGGCCGCACCGGCCTTGTAGGCCGCCGAGGCCGCACCGGCGCCCCTTGCGCCTGATGCTGCGGCGGTGCCGAGCGCACCGGCAGCAGCTCCGCCGGCGAGACCGCCCAACGCGGCGCCGCCTGCGATCGTCGCGCCGGCTGCGAGTGCCGTGCCCGCCGCCGCGCCAGCGCCGAGCTGAGGGCCTCCGCTCACGATGCCATTGGCGATGCCGGGACCGAAGATGCCGAGACCGAACAGGGTCAGCGCGGCGAGCGCGATCGACATGACCTCCTGAACCGTCGGCTCGGGACCGACCGCGCCGGTGGTGAAATGGCTGAAGAGCGTCGTGCCGATGCCGGTGATGACCGCCAGCGTCATCAGCTTGATGCCCGACGAGATGATGTGCCCCAGCACACGTTCGGCCATGAAGGCGGTGCGCCCGAAAAAGGCGAAGGGCAGCAGGATGAAGCCGGCGAGCGTCACCAGCTTGAACTCGATGATCGTGACGAACACCTGGATCGCGAGCACGAAGAAGGCGAGCACGACGATCACCCAGGCAATCAGCAGCACCGCGATCTCGACGAAGTTGGTGAAAAAGCCGACCGGGCCGAGCAGGTCGGCGGTCGCATCGAGGAGAGGCTTGCCAGCGTCGAGGCCGGTCGCCGCGACCGTGCCCGGCTTCAGGAAGTCGCCGATCGCGAGTCCGCTGCCCGACGCTTTCAGGCCGATGCCGGCGAAGCTCTGAAACAGGATATTGGCGAGGTTCGAGAAGTTGCCGATGATGTAGGCGAACACGCCGATATAGAGCGTCTTCTTGACCAGGCGCTCGAGGACGTCCTCGTCTGCGCCCCAGGCCCAGAATAGCGCCGCGATGGTGACGTCGATCGCGATCAGCGTGGAGGACAGGAAGCCGACCTCACCGCCGAGCAGACCGAACCCGCTGTCGATATAGCTGGTGAAGACCGACAGGAAATTGTCGATCACCCCGGTATCGGTCATGGCCTGCTATCCTTGCCCAAGAAATGCTGACGCCGGGCCTCCCAGGCCGCATCGCAGCCGCTGTCCGGCATTGTGATCGTCCGGCAGCGCGGCGGGATCGCCGTGAACGCATCCGGTGCCGTGGCCGAGGTGCCAACGGCCTCCGGAGCTGAGGCTGGCGGATGCAGCGCCGAACCAATCGCGAGCGCCAGCATCACTCCCCCGATCAGCCCGCCGACCGCGATCTTGGCCATCGGCTGCATGTCAGTCGCCGCGGAACCGGCGGAAGCGTTCGCGGCTCTCGGCTTCGGTCGCGGCGTCGCGGGCCGCATTGAGCGCTTGAGCACGGCCCTGCGCGGCGACGGCTGCGGTCAGGTCGGCGAGCTGCTGCGATTGCAGCGCGAGGAGCTGATTGCCGGCCTGGGTCGCCTGGAGCGCGCCGCTGGCCGACTGGCTCGACGATACCAGCGTGTCGATCGAGGACTTGGCGCCGTCGATGTTGCCGACCACGCCCGCCTGCACCTGTAGCGCATCCTGCAATGCGCCGACGCTGTCTTTCCAGCGGTCGTTGGCGTTGGCCACCATCTGTGCCTGGGAGACGCCCAAATTGGTGCCGCTATAGCGGGTCGTGAACGCCGTTTGGATGTCGCGCACATCATAAGCGATCCGCTGCGCTTCGGTGAGAAGCTGGCGGGTGCGCTGCACCTGGCTTTGCAACGTCGACAGGGTCGAGATCGGCAGGCTTGCCAGATTCTTCGCCTGATTGATCAGCGACAATGCCTGGTTCTGGATCTGCTGGATCTGGTTGTTGACCTGCTGCAGGCTGCGCGCTGCCGTCAGCACGTTCTGCGCATAATTGCTGGGATCATAGACAATCCCGCCAAACTGCGCGTGGGCCGGAGCGCTCACCGCGACGCCGGACACAGCCGACAGGACCAGCGCTGCAACATGCAGGCGCCGCATGGGAAACCGCTTCATGGTACGTCCTCCTTCGGGATGAAGTCGTGGGTGGTGGTCACCTCGGGTTCGGCGACAAGGTCGGCTGCCCAGGCGAGACCGCGATGTCGGAGCCAGGCGCGGGCGAAGCCGGCGCGGCCATGCTCCGCGACCAGTTCGGCGATGTGGCGCTGGTCGGTTTTCGAAGAGGCCGCCGCGAAGGCGAGCGCGACATCGCCCAAGCCAAGGTCGAACAACCGGTTGCCGCGCCGTGACTGGCAGTAGTAATCGCGCTTCGGCGTCGCCCGAGCGAGGATCTCGATCTGGCGCGCGTTCAGCCCGAACCGCTCATAGATGCGCGTGATCTGCGGTTCGCCCGCCCGCTCGTTGGGCAGGAAGATGCGTGTCGGGCAACTCTCGATGATGGCCGGCGCGATCGTGCTGGTCTCGATGTCAGCGAGGCTCTGCGTCGCGAAGATCACGCTCGCATTCTTCTTGCGCAGCGTCTTCAGCCATTCGCGGAGCTGCGCCGCGAAGGCCGGGCTGTCGAGGACGAGCCAGCCTTCGTCGATGATGATCATCGTCGGCCGCCCGTCGAGCCGTCCTTCGATCCGGTGGAAGAGATAGGCGAGCACCGCCGGGGCCGATGCTGCACCGACCAAACCTTCGGTCTCGAACGCTTGGATCGAGGCCTGGCCGAGAAACTCGGTCTCGGCATCGAGCAGCCGGCCCCACGGACCGCCCACGCAATAGGGCGCCAGCGCCTGCTTCAGCTCATGGGCCTGAAGCAGCACCGCGAGCCCGGTCAAGGTCCGCTCCGCGATGGGCGCCGTGGCGAGCGAGGTCAGCGCGGACCACAGATGCTCCTTGGCCTGTGGATCGATCGTCACGCTCTCGCTGGCGAGGATCGCGGCCAGCCAGTCGGCCGCCCAGGCTCGCTCGGCGGTCTCATCGATCCGGGCGAGCGGCTGGAGCGTCACGCTGCCGCCAATCTCGGCGTCGTCGAGCGACTGGCCGAGATCCTGCCAGTCGCCGCCCATCGCCAGTGTTGCGGCCCGGATCGAGCCGCCGAAGTCGAAGGCGAAGATCTGGTTGTCGAAATATCGCCGGAACTGGAGCGCCATCATGGCGAGCAGCACCGATTTGCCGGCGCCGGTCGGGCCGACGACGAGCGTATGCCCGACATCGCCGACGTGAAGGGATAACCGGAACGGGGTGGAGCCTTCGGTCCTTGCGAACAGCAAGGGGGGCTGACCGAAATGCTCGTCCCGTTCCGGCCCCGCCCATACCGCTGACAGGGGGATCAGGTGGGCGAGATTGAGCGTGGAAATCGGCGGCTGGCGGACGTTCGCATAGACTTGGCCGGGCAAGCTCCCGAGCCAGGCTTCGACCGCATTCAGGCCTTCGATCATGCAGGTGAAATCGCGACCCTGGATCACCTTCTCGACGATCCGCAGCTTCTCTGCCGCCATAACGGGATCGCGATCCCAGACCGTCACGGTCGCGGTCACATAGGCGATGCCGGCATGGTCGGCGCCCAGCTCCTGCAGCGCGAGGTCGGCATCCGTCGCCTTGTTCGCCGCGTCGCTGTCGGTGAGGACCGACTGTTCGTTGGTCATCACCTCCTTGAGGATCGCGGCGATCGACTTGCGCTTGGCGAACCACTGCCGGCGGATGCGTGTGAGCAGCTTGGTCGCGTCGGTCTTGTCGAGCATGATCGCGCGCGTCGACCAACGATAAGGGAAGGCCTGCCGGTTCAGCTCGTCGAGCAGCCCCGGAAAGGTCTCGGTCGGAAAGCCGGTGATGGTGAGCGTGCGCAGATGATGTGCGCCCAGCTTCGGTTCGAGCCCGCCGGTCAGCGGCTCGTCGGCGAGCAGCGCATCGAGATAGACAGGCGTCTCGGGCACGCGAACCCGCTGGCGCTTGGTCGACACGGTGCTGTGCAGGAAGGTCAGGGTCTCGCCGTCGTCGAGCCAATCGGCCTCGGGCATGAACCCTTCGACCAGATGGAACAGGCGATCACTGCGGTCGACGAACCCTTTCAGCAAAGCGTGGGGATCGACGCCATTGGAGGAGCGTCCCTCGTAGATCCAGTTTTCGGCGCGGGCGGCGTCCTCGGCCGGCGGCATCCAGACTAGTGTGAGATAGTAGCGGCTCTCGAAATGGGCGCCTTCCTCGCGGAATTGCTCGCGCCGTTCGAGGTCGACCAGTTCGGACGCGGCATCGGTGAAGACCGATTCCGGATAGTCGACCGCCGGCAGTCGTTGCGCTTCGACGAAGATTGCCCAGCCGCTGCCGAGCCGGCGCAGCGCATTGTTGAGCCGCGCGGTCACGGCGACCAGTTCGGCCGGCGTCGCGCTGTCGAGATCGGGGCCACGAAAGCGCAGCGTGCGCTGGAAGCTGCCGTCCTTGTTGAGGACAACGCCCGGCGCCACCAGCGCCACCCAGGGCAGGAAGTCCGGCAGGCACGCTGCCTTCGAGCGATATTCGCGCAAGCTCATCATGGCCGCATCCAGGTCGGGTAGCGAAGGTGGCGCCGGGCCACGTCGACGAAGCGGGGGTCGCGGCGAGCCGCCCAGACGCCGAGCGCGTGCCCGATCACCCAGAGGGCAAGCCCTGCGATCCAGAGGCGCAGCCCCAGCCCGAGGGCGCCGGCCAGCGTGCCGTTGAGGATCGCCACGGCCCGCGGCGCACCTCCCAGCAGAATCGGTTCGCTGAGCGACCGATGGACCGGCGCGTAATAGCCCGGCACGAGGTCGGCGCCGCCTTCCATCAGATCAGCGCTCCGCCGCCGAACGAGAAGAACGACAAGAAGAAGGACGATGCGGCGAACGCGATCGAGAGGCCGAACACGATCTGGATCAGCCGGCGGAAGCCGCCCGACGTCTCACCGAACGCGAGGCTAAGACCCGTGACGATGATGATGATCACCGCAACGATCTTCGCCACGGGACCCTCGATCGATTCGAGAATCGAATTGAGCGGCGTTTCCCAGGGCATCGACGAGCCCGAGGCATAGGCCGGGCTGGCGAGCAGCGGCAGGCACAGCACCAGGCCGATGCCGGTGAAAGTGGCGCGCGAAAGGCGACGCCGAACCATGTTCGTCATTGCAGGTCTCCATCGTGGGGGGCTGGCAGGAGGGTAAGCCGATAGTCGCCGGTCCCAGGATCGAGACCGTCGACGCGGGCCAGCTCGGCAAGACGCCGACCCGCGCCGTCTCGGACCAGGACGGCGACGAGATTGATGGTCTCGGCGATCAGCGCGCGCGGGACTGTCACAACCGCTTCCTGGATGAGCTGCTCCATTCGCCGCAGCGCGCCGATGGCGCTGCCGGCGTGGATCGTCCCGACGCCGCCCGGATGGCCGGTGCCCCAGGCTTTCAGCAGGTCGAGAGCCTCAGCGCCGCGCACCTCGCCGATCGGGATGCGATCAGGGCGCAGGCGCAAACTGGAGCGGACGAGATCGGAGAGCGAGGCGACGCCATCCTTGGTCCGCATCGCCACGAGGTTGGGCGCGGCGCATTGCAGTTCGCGCGTGTCCTCGATCAGCACCACACGGTCGGTGGTCTTGGCGACCTCGGCGAGCAGCGCGTTGGTCAGCGTCGTCTTGCCCGTACCGGTGCCGCCTGCGACGAGGATGTTCGAGCGCTCGGCGACGCCCCTGCGCAATACAGCGGCCTGTAGGCGCGACATGATGCCGGATCGCGCATAGTCGTCGAGCGTGAACACGGCGACCGCCGGCTTGCGGATCGCGAAGGCCGGCGCGGTGACGACTGGTGGCAGCAGCCCTTCAAAGCGTTCGCCGGTCTCCGGCAGCTCTGCCGAGACGCGCGGGGCGCGGGCGTGGACCTCGGCGCCGACATGGTGCGCGACGAGACGAATGATCCGCTCGCCGTCGGCCGGGCTCAGCCGCTCGCCGCTATCCGAGATGCCGTCGCCGAGCCGATCGACCCACAACCGCCCGTCGGGGTTCAGCATGACTTCGATGACAGCGGGTTCGGCTAGCCAGCCAGCGATGGATGTGCCCATCGCGGTGCGCAGCATCCGCGCGCCCCGAACAATGGCTTCCGATCGAACTGCCTCCGCACCCATCGCGATCCCCGTTCCGGCCTCGAACGGGAACGTCCGTGGCGACGGGGATGATTAAGAGACGCAGGAAAAGGTGAATTTCAACAATGATTTAGGGGCGTAGCGTGCTGGCGAAGAGATACAGGCGATGGCGTAGATAACGTGGCTCAATAGTCCATGTTGGTATGACGCTCCCACTCGCGGCCAAGCCGATCGACGAGAGCGTCTACCGCATCCGCGCCGCCAGCTATGGCTTCGGCGTAGAGCGCGATCGAGCCCTCATCGAATTGAGGGTCGATGCCCCATCGAACGAACTCATTAGGAAGCTCAAGCGCTCCCTCTGCGAGCACAGCGTCAACTTCATCGAACAGGGCACAAGTTTGGGCATGCGTCACGTCAGCGATTGGAAAGAAGCTCATGTGGAGCCTCCCGCGATATTTCGAGAGGTTCGCCGGAATCGCGCCAATCCGCGGCATGTGGAAATAGAAGGCGCCGCCGTCGTTCTCAACTCCGCCATGCGCCAGCGGATTGCGGATCGTAGCTTTCACATCCCGCAGTCGACCTAGCAAATGTCCACGCTTTGGGTCCGCGTCGAAATCCGCAACCTCGCGTAAACGTTCGTCCCAGGTAAGTCCGAGGAATCCCTCGAATCCGCCCGCCTTCAGCGGTCGCCCGCTGAAGGCTCGCAGGAGGAGGATGCGATGTTCTAGACGACTGAAGTACGCATCTACCATCGCGCCGGAAGCAAAATAGCCTTCCCGCTCCCGCTTGAGGCCCTGATTCATGCGTGCGGTCAGATCCGCAAAGACCTTAGGGCCATTCCCGGTGTCCGATGGAGCCTCAAGCGGCGCGGGCGCCTGTGCGCTTGGCGCAAAAGCCTGGTCGGCAAGCTCGCGAAAATAGCCATACCGATTGTCGAACTCCGACATCTTGTTGGCGAGGGTGAGGTTTCCACCAGCGATCTGCGTTTTGGCGAATTCAGCAAGCAAGGGTTCTAACAGCTTAAGCGAACTCGAAAGCTGCCTCTCGACTCTCTTCAGCAGAGCCGGGGGCACACCCTTACGATGATCGATCGCGAAACCGAATTTGCGAAGCTCGAAGACGAAGGGTTCACCACCGACGGTAGCGTATACGGACCACCGCACCTTCTCGCCTACGCCGCTCCACCGGAAATGCATGATATCGCGCAGGGCGAACAAGACCAGTTCGGGCACTGGGAAGAGCTTTGGATCGGCTCGTCCACCGACCAGTGTCCATGGATCGCAGCCCTCGGGGAGGCCACTTTCGAAACCCGCCAGCGCCTTTGCCATCTTTACCCGAAGGCGGGCTAACGGACTGTCTTCGTCGGGTATCGTCATAGGTCGTTCATAGCGACCTCCGACGATGAAAACACGGCCGCTGGCGCATCAGCACAGGGCCAGACGCTTTCTGATCGGCCTACGCCGCCCTAGCCGATCGCAGCCCGCAACTTCTGCTTGGCTGCTTCCGTGGTGCTTCCGTGAGTTTTTAGCTGTAGGTTTGGTCCCCCGAGGGGGTAGCTAACTCATTGATTTTGCAGGCGGTGCTGGTGCTGCCGGTGAGGATTGAACTCACGACCTCAGCCTTACCAAGGATGCGCTCTACCACTGAGCTACGGCAGCACTCTGTTTCTTCCCGTCAGCGCTGTCCGCGCTTCGGAGGTCGCGCCTATGGCCGCCTGCGCTGCCCATGTCAAGGCGACTTGCGGCGGAAGACGCATTTTGCTTATGCGCGTCATCATGGCTGAGACGAACGACGAGAAAAAGGCGCGACTGGCACAGGCGTTGCGGGACAATCTGCGGCGACGGAAGGCGCAGAGCCGGGAGGGAGCAGCGCCGCCCCCTCCCGCTGACGCGCAAAAAGACTGACCTTCTAGAGCGGCGCGCAGGCGGTCTTGAGCCAGGCGAGCGCATCGCCTTCCAGTTGCGGGCCGACCAGATCCAGCACCGCCGCATGATAGGCGTCGAGCCAGGCCTGCTCCTCCCGGCTCAGCAGATCGGTGGCGACAAGGTTCCGATCGATCGGCGCGAAGGTCAGCGTCTCGAAGCCCAGCATCGGCTTTTCCCCGCCGGGGATCGCGCGCTCCTCGACCAGCACCAGATTTTCGATGCGGATGCCATATTCGCCGGTCTTGTAATAGCCCGGCTCGTTCGAGAGGATCATGCCCGCCACCAGCGGTTCGTCGCCGCCGCCGAAGGTCGCGATGCGCTGCGGCCCTTCATGCACCGACAGGAAGCTGCCGACGCCATGGCCGGTGCCATGGGCATAATCCAGCCCCTCCGCCCAGAGATATTGGCGGGCGAGCGCATCGAGCTGGCCGCCGCGCGTGCCCTTCGGGAAGACGGCGCGGGCGAGCGCGATATGGCCCTTCAGGACCAGTGTGAAGCGGCGGCGCATTTCGTCGGTCGGCGTGCCGATCGCCACGGTGCGGGTGACGTCGGTGGTGCCGTCGCGATACTGGCCGCCCGAATCGACGAGATAGAGGCTGTTCAGTTCGATCGGACGATTGGTCTTTTCCTCGACCCGGTAATGGACGACGGCGCCGTTCGGTCCCGCGCCGCTGATCGTGTCGAAGGACAGGTCTTCGAGCAGGCCTGTGTCATTGCGGAACGCCTCCAGCCGGTCGGAAGCGGACAGTTCGGTGAGGCCGCCCCTGGGCGCCTCGACCGCGACCCAGTGGAGGAAGCGGCTCAAGGCCGCGCCGTCGCGGGCCTGCGCCGCCTTGTGGCCGGCAATCTCGGTTTCGTTCTTGATCGCCTTGGGCAGGACGGCCGGATCGCGCAGCGGCAGCACGGTCGCGCCGCCTTCGTCGAGGCTGTTGAAGATCGCTGCGACCGCGCGCTCGGGGTCGGCGACGACGGTTTTCCCGGCGAAATCCGCGAGCGCGGCGGAGAAGGCCTCCCGGTCATGCACGCGCACGCCATTGCCCAGATGCTGGGCGACGGCCTCGTCCACCTTCTCCGGCGCGACATAGAGGTCGGCGGTCGCGTCGGCATGGACGATGGCATAGGCGAGCGCGACCGGCGTGCGGTCCACATCCTTGCCGCGGATGTTGAAGGTCCAGGCGATCGAATCGAGCGCGGAAAGAACGACCGCGTCGGCCTTCTTCTCCGTCAGCCAGTCGGCCATGGCGGCGCGCTTTTCGGCGGCCGACTGGCCCGCATAATTGTCGCCATGCACGACCAGCCTGGCGTCGCTGCGGGCGGGGCGGTCGGGCCAGACGGCGTCGACGGGATTGGTGTCGACCGCGACCAGTTCCGCGCCCTTCTGGCTAAGGGCCTCGGTCGCCTGTTTCACCCAGGCGCGGGTGTGGAGCCAGGGGTCGTAGCCGATGCGCGCGCCCTGCCCGGCATGATCCTTCAGCCAGGCGGCGATCGAGGTCTGCGGCACGCTTTCATATTGCCAGTGCGTCCCGTCCACCTGCTCGCGCACCTGGAGCGTATAGCGGCCGTCGACGAAGATCGCGGCTTCCTCCGGCAATACCACCGCGCTGCCCGCCGACCCCTGGAATCCGGTCAGCCAGGCGAGCCGCTGGGCATAGGCGCCGACATATTCGCTCATATGCTCGTCGGTCAGGGGGACCACGAAACCGTCGAGCTTCTGGCGCACCAGTTGCGCGCGCAGGGCCTTCAGGCGATCTTCATAACTGGACATCAACACTTCCTTGGATCATTCCGGCCTCTTGCACCGGCGACAATGCCGACAACATAGAGGGGCAGGCGCGCTTATTCCAGCGCCGCCCCCGTCTGGACCATGGATAGTTAATGACCGATCAAAGCAAGCCCCCCGTCGCCGAACGCCGCCCGCACAGCATTTCGCATCATGGCGTTACGGTGGACGATCCTTACGCATGGCTGCGCGATCCGGGCTATCCCGATGTGAAGGACAAGGATGTGCTGGCCTATCTGGAAGCCGAGAATGGCTGGTTCGAGGGCGCGATGGCGCCGCACAAGCCCCTGCTCGACACGCTGTTCCAGGAAATGAAGGGGCGCATCAAGGAAGACGACCAGTCGGTCCCGCAGAAGGATGGCGACTATGTCTATTGGCGCGCGTTCGAGACCGGCGCGCAATATCGCAAATGGTATCGCAAGCCGGTCGCGGGCGGCGAGGATCAGCTGATCCTGGACGAACCCGCGCTGGCGGAGGGGCATGACTATTTCCGGCTGGGCGCCATGTCGGTCAGCCCCGATGGCCGCTACCTGGCCTATGCGATCGACACCAATGGGTCGGAACGGTTCGAGGCGCGGATCAAGGATCTGTTCAGCGGCGAAATCCTGCCCGAAGTGATCCCCGACACGCTGTCGTCGCTGGTCTGGACGTCGGACAGCAAGGGGCTGCTCTATGGCCTCGCCAACGAAAATTGGCGGACAGACAACGCACGGCTGCACTGGCTGGGGCAGAGCGTGGAGAGCGATGTCGAGCTGTTCCATGAAGATGATGAGGGGTTCCGCGTCTCGGTGGGCCTCACCTCTTCGGAAAAATGGATCGTCATCGCGACCGGCGACCATGTCACCAGCGAAGCCTGGCTGGTGCCGGCCGACAATCCGACCGCGACGCCGTTGCTGGTGGCAGCGCGCAAGGCCGGGCGCGAATATGATGTCGATGAGCATGAAGGCACGCTCTACATCCGCACCAACGACACCCATCCCAATTTCCGGCTGGTGAAGGCGGCGCTGGACGCGCCCGACCAGTGGGAGGAAGTGATCGGCGCGGATGCGCATTTCTACCTGACCGATTTTACCTTGTTCAAGACCTTCTATGTCACCGAAGGGCGGCAGGACGGCCTCGACCAGATCGAGTTGCGCGATTACGCGAGGCATGGGGCAAAGCGCATCCCCTTCCCAGAAGCCAGCTATTCGGCGTCGCTGGACGACAATCCCGAATATGACGTGACGAAGCTGCGTATCGGCTATGAATCGATGGTCACGCCGGACACCATCTATGACTATCATCTGGAAACGGGTGCGCTGGAGGTGCTGAAGGTCCAGGAGATTCCTTCGGGCTATGACGCGACGCGCTATGCGGCCGAGCGGCTGATGATCGCGGCGCGCGACGGGACGCAGATTCCGGTGTCGATCGTCTACCCGAAGGATTTCCCGCGCGACGGCAGCGCGCCGCTGCACCTCTATGGCTATGGCGCCTATGGGCTGGCGATGGAGCCGGGTTTTTCGACCAGCCGCCTGTCGCTGCTGGATCGCGGTTTCGCCTTCGCCATCGCCCATATTCGCGGCGGCGACGACCTCGGCCAGCAATGGTATCTGGACGGCAAGCTGGACAAGCGGATCAACACGTTCAACGACTTCGTCGATGTGGCGAAGGGGCTGATCGCGCGCGGCTATACGAGCAAGGGGCGGATCAGCATTTCGGGCGGATCGGCCGGCGGCGAACTAATGGGCGCGGTCATCAACTCCGATCCCGACCTGTGGGGCGCGGTGGTGGCGCATGTGCCCTTCGTCGACGTGCTCAACACGATGTTGGACGAGACTTTGCCGCTGACGCCGGGCGAATGGCCCGAATGGGGCAATCCGATCGAGGATGAAGCGGCGTTCCGCACGATCCAGAGCTATGATCCCTATACCCATGTCCGCGCGCAGGATTATCCGCCGCTGATGGTGACGGCGGGGCTGAACGATCCGCGCGTCACCTATTGGGAACCGGCCAAATGGGTGGCGAAGCTGCGCGCGACCAAGACCGACAGCAATATCCTGCTGCTCAAGACCAATATGGGCGCGGGCCATGGCGGCAAGTCGGGGCGGTTCGAAAGCCTGCACGAGACGGCGGAGGAATTCGCCTTCATATTGTGGCAACTGGGTGTGGAGGGCTGATGGCATCGAGTTTCACCAAGCAGATCACGGCCCTTCCCGAGCATATCGACGAACTGGGCCATGTGAACAATGCGGTCTGGGTCCAGTGGATGGAGCAGGTGTCGGTCGAACATTGGCGGCAGGACGCCGATCCCGCCCATGTCGAGGCCTATATCTGGGTCGTGACCCGGCATGAGGTCGATTATCGCGGCAATGTGTCCGAGGGCGACGTGGTAACGGCGCGCACCTGGATACCGGAGGCGCCGCGCGGGGCGCGGTTCGACCGGCTGATCGAGTTCACCGGCCCGGACGGCAAGGTGAAGGTCGCGGCCAAATCGACCTGGGCGATCATCGACAAGGCGTCTGGCCGGATATTGCGCGTGCCGGCGGAGGTGGCGGCGAACTTCGTGTGAGACCCACCTCCGTTCGCTTCGAGCGAAGTCGAGAAGCAGCCGGGGCTGTGATCGCGTTTCTCGACTACGCTCGAAACGAACGGGGATAATTAGAGTATGATGACTTCACATTGATCCACCCGTCATTGCGAGGAAATGTCATCCTGCTCTAAATATGGCTCAGGCCGCCCGCGCCTTGAGCAACTTGTCGATCGTCAGCGGATAGTCGCGCAGCCGGATGCCGGTGGCGTTGTAGATCGCATTGGCCACCGCCGCGCCCGCGCCGCAAATGCCCAGTTCGCCCACGCCCTTGGCCTTCATCGGTGAGCTTTTGTCGTCCAGTTCCTCGATGAACAGCACGTCCTGTTCGGGGATGTCGGCATGGACCGGAACCAGATACTCCGCCATGTCGTGATTCACGAAGAAGCCGAAGCGGGTGTCGACATCCAGCGCCTCCATCAGCGCCGCCCCCGCGCCCATGGTCATGGCGCCGATCACCTGGCTGCGCGCCGATTTGGGGTTGAGGATGCGGCCGGCGGCGAAGGCCCCGCCCATGCGACGGATGCGTACCTCTGCCGTGTCGATATCGACCCCGACCTCGCAGAAATGCGCGCCGAAGGTCGCCTGGGCATAGCGTTTGTCGAGATCGCCATAATCCATGGCGTCCTCGGCCCAGAGGCCGTCGCGACCCGCCAGCGCGGCGAGCGTCTGCGACTTGTTGGCCAGCTTGACGAGGCCATCCTCGAACAGCGCCTGATCGGCGGGATAGCCCGCTTTTTCCGCCAGCTTCGCGCGCAGCGCCATGGCAGCGGCATAGACCCCTGCCGTCGCGCTGTTCGCGCCCCATTGCCCGCCCGAGCCGGCGGATTCGGGAAAGCGGCTGTCGCCCAAGCGCACCGTGACATGATCGAGCGGCACGCCCAGCATTTCCGCCGCCGTCTGCCCTATAATGGTGTAGCTGCCGGTGCCGATATCGGTCATGTCGGTTTCGACGATGACCTTCCCCTGGGCATCGACGCCGACACGCGCGCCCGATTTGGTGACGAGATTATTGCGGAAGGCGGCCGCCACGCCCATGCCAACCAGCCAGCGACCGTCACGCATCTGCCCCGGCTTGGGGTTGCGCCTGGCCCAGCCGAAACGGTCCGCGCCCGCGCGCAGGCATTCCACCAGCTTGCGGCTGGAAAAGGGGCGCTGCGGCCCGACTTCGGGATCATATTGGACATCGTTGCGGATGCGCAGTTCGACCGGATCGACGCCCGCCGCTTCGGCCAGTTCGTCCATCGCCACTTCCAGCGCCAGCAGGCCGACCGCCTCGCCCGGCGCGCGCATGGCGTTGCCTTCGGGCAGGTTGAGCGTGACGAGCCGGTGCGCGGTCATGCGGTTGGGACCGCGATAGAGGAGGCGCGTCTGTTGCGCCGCCGTTTCCGCGCCGCCGCCCGGCAGGTCGCCCGACCAGACCTCATGCGCGATGGCGTCGATCACGCCATCCTTGTCCGCGCCCAGGCGGATGCGCTGGATCGTCGCGGGGCGATGGGTGGTGTTGTTGGGAATCTGGGGCCGGGCGATGGCGACCTTGACCGGCCGCCCCACCTGCTTCGCCCCCAACGCCGCGAGCACGGCGTCGGCGCGCAGGAACAGCTTCGCGCCGAAACCGCCGCCGATATAGGGCGACACCAGCCGAACATTCTCCTTGGGAATGCCGAGCGTCTTCGCCACCTCGCCCACGCCCCAGGCGATCATCTGGTTGGCGGTCCAGAGCGTCAGCTTGTCGCCGCTCCACGCTGCGGTGGTGGCGTGCGGCTCCATCATCGCATGGCTGTGGTCGGGGGTGGTGTAGCTCTGCTCGACCTTCACCGCCGCCTTGGCGAAGGCCGTGTCGAAATCCCCCGCCTTCGTGTCAGCCGGCCCGCCAAAGCCCGCTGGCGGAACCACGCCGTTCTGCCGCTCGGCCGCAAGGTCGAATTTGCCGTCCTCCGGCGCATAGTCGATCCGCACCAGCTTCGCGGCGTCGCGCGCATTTTCCAGCGTGTCGGCAATGACCAGCGCGACCGCCTGCTCATAATGATCGACCTGCGGCCCGCCCAGCAACGGCGCGGTGTTGAAGCTGCCCTTGCCGAGCTTGCCGGCATTGGCGTGCGTGACGACGCCCAGCACGCCGGGCGCCGCTTCGGCGACGCGCAGGTCCATGGCGGCGATCCGCCCCTTGGCGATGGCGGACCCGACGATCCAGCCATAGGCGGCATTGGGGGCGGCGTCGTGCCGTTCATAGGCATAGGGCGCGCTGCCCGTCACCTTGGCCGCGCCGTCGATCCGGTCGTGGGGAATGCCGATCACCCGGCCCGTGTCGATCGGATTGGCGCCCGCAGGCGTATCGAACCTCATGCCCGTGCCTCCTGCTGCCGGTAGACGGATGTCAGCGTCTGTTCGACCAGCAACTTCTTGAAATCATTGTGATGCGTGGTGCGGGCGCCCGCCAGCGCGGCGTCCGCCACCGCCTTCGCACCCTGCTTCGCCGCCGCGTCGGCCGCTGCGACGCGCCAGGGCTTGGCGCCGATCCCGCCGAAGGCGAAGCGCGCGGTCCCATCCCTGCCGAATATCGCCGCCACCGACACCAGGGCGAAAGCGTAGGAGGCGCGATCGCGCACCTTGCGATAGACATGGGCGCCGCCGATCGGCTTTGGCAAAGTGACCGAGGTGATGATCTCGCCGGGCTTCAGCACCGTTTCCCGGTCCGGCGTGTCGCCGGGCAGCAGATGGAAGTCGGCGATCGGGACCGATCGCGTCACGCCGTCCGCCCCGACCATGTCGACCTGCGCATCGAGCAGCCGCATCGCCACCGCCATGTCGCTGGGATGCTGGGCGATGCAGGCGTCGCTGACGCCCAATATGGCGAGGCTCCGGCTCATCCCCTGCATCGCGCCGCAGCCGCTGCCGGGCTTGCGCTTGTTGCAGGGCATCCGCGTGTCGTAGAAATAGGGGCAGCGGGTGCGTTGCAGCAAATTGCCGCCCGTGGTCGCCTTATTGCGGAGCTGGCCCGATGCGCCGGCGAGCAACGCGCGGCTGAGGACCGCATAGTCGCGGCGGACAATCTGATCGGCCGCGAGGTCCGTGTTGCGCACCAGCGCGCCGATGCGCAGCCCGCCATCTTCCGTCTTCTCGATCCGGTCTAGGCCCAGATGATTGACGTCGATCAGATGCGCCGGCGTTTCGATCTGGAGCTTCATCAGGTCGAGCAGGTTGGTGCCGCCGGCGATGAAGCGCGCGCCCTGGATCGAGGCCGCCGCCTTGGCCGCCGCTTCGGCGCTTGCCGCGCGCTCATAGGTGAAGGCTTTCATGCCTGCTTCTCCCCGGCCACTTCGCGCATGGCGGCGATGATGTTGGGATAGGCGGCGCAGCGGCAGATATTGCCGCTCATCCGCTCACGCAATTCGACGTCGCTGAGCGTCACCTTGTCGAGATCCTCGGTCACATGGCTGGGAACGCCCGCCTCGATCTCGTCCAGCACCGCCACCGCCGAGCAGATCTGGCCCGGCGTGCAATAGCCGCACTGATAGCCGTCATGGACGATGAAGGCGCGTTGCATCGGGTGAAGCGCCTCCGCCGTGCCCAGCCCCTCGATCGTCGTCACCTTCTCTCCATCATGCATGACGGCGAGTGTCAGGCAGCTGTTGATCCGCCGCCCCTCCACGATCACGGTGCAGGCGCCGCACTGTCCATGGTCGCAGCCCTTCTTGGTGCCGGTGAGGTGCAGATGCTCGCGCAGTGCATCGAGCAGGCTGGTGCGCGGGTCGAGTTGCAGATGCGCCTCGCGACCGTTGACGGTGAGTTCGACGGGACTCATGCGGGTTCCTTTGCTGCTCCGGGCCGGCGCGGCGACGGCCGACCCATGCGAGAGGACGGGCGTCGACGCGGCGAGGGCGGCGCTGCCCCGCAACAGGCCGCGGCGCGACAAATGATCGGACGTCATGGCTGGTCCTCCCTGCTGATCCGCTGGCGATTACGAAGCGCGAGCGCAAATGATCCGCGCCGTCGGAAAACTGGCGTCAGACTAGCAGATTTTCAACCCGCTCCAAGGGCGGGACGCATCTGAGTCTTCGCCTGGATCGAAGGAACGCAGGATGGACGGTCCCGGCCGCAATTCGGCAGACATCGAACAACCCACGGAAATCAATCGATTTTCAGGACAACGAAAGATAATTTCATTTTTCTGCAATTCTTCCCTTGCCGACATGGGAAAGCCTTGCTAGTTGGCCGCCACCCGCCGAGAGGACACACCCTCCCGGCCGCCAAGAGCGGGCGTAGCTCAGGGGTAGAGCACAACCTTGCCAAGGTTGGGGTCGAGGGTTCGAATCCCTTCGCCCGCTCCAGTTTTCTCTATGGAAATCAGTGGATTAGCGGCCTTCGGGCCGCTTTTTCGTTGGAGACAACGCCCTCTGTAAAGCCCGTTGTCTCCATAATGTCTCCAGAAAATCGCCAAGAATGGGCCGCCCCTGGCGTTGGCTGGCGCAGGTTGCGCCCGATCTTTTGCGCCCCCGCGCGGCCATTTCGCCCCTTCCACGCGACCCGGTGGCTGGAGACAATGGCCCCGCCGACTGGAGACAATCGGGCCGAAGCTGGAGACAACGCGCTTATCCGCGACCATGCGCTCGGACCCAGGAAGCCTCGCGGCTGTCGAATAGCTGATGATCCACGCCGCTGCGCTCGGCAACAGCCAGCCGGTCAGCGTTGTGATGCTGGCATAACGTGACGCTTGCCTCCATTGCGGCTATTGCGGTGATGCCACTCCCGGGGGAAGTTGTGCGGAAGTCGAAAGGATATCGAGTCGATGTGGAGTTTGACTGTCCTGTAGTGGATGCAACTCGGCTGGAGCAGGTTCTACGGCATCATTTTGGAGCTACTGAAGTGCGGGTTGCCGTGCGTGCGGTAACGTCCGACAAATTACCTTCCGCGCCGCCCCGATGGGAACCCAATCCAGGGACTGGTGCGCACACCATGCTTAAAATCGTCCGGGAGCGCGGCGTGGTGCGCTGGCGTGACATCAAGCATGTGCGCAATTCGCGCGCCGCGCTCGAACTGCTGCTGATGGACGGGCACCTTGTGCGCGTCAGTCACGGCCTGTTTCGAGATGGGAGCCGACCGCTCGATGCGGAGATCGCGGTGAAGCAACGCGAACCCTATTTTCGGGGACAGCTCGGGACGCGGCAACAAACCATTTATGACGCTCTAGCAAAGCCGGCCACGGCCGCAGAACTTCGCCAGCGAGAGGGTGTCAGCCGTCAAGCGGTGGACCAGATTCTCAAGAAGCTGATGAAATCCGGCCTTATCCGCCGTCTGCCTACACCCGGTGAGTCCTCCGAATGGGTCTATGCACAAAGCGGGAAAAGGACGCTCGACGTCCTGGTGGATCGCGAACCTAAGATGGGCTCGCTCGAAAAGGCGACGTTGAGGCTCATTCCGCCAGTCGGCGGCGCGCGCCGAGCAGCACTCGTCGAGCGGCTCGGCCAGTCGACCCACAGCGCACTCAAGCGTCTTGTCGCCAAGGGGCTTGTCGAGAAGGCTGGGACTCCCAAACGCCAGCTTATCCGGCTCACTCAGAAGGGATTAACGCACAGCGCCTATGATCTCGAAGGTGAGCACCTACCAGGCAACGACGTCTCCGCAGCGCTGAAACCCGAACAGGTGCGTCTCCTACTCGCTCTCGATGCGCTCGGACCAGCCCGCGCACTCGACATCAGCGCCGCAGCGGGTGTCCGGTCAAAGCGGGCTCCAAGCGCGGGTCAGTATCTCCAGCGATTGCGGATGTCGGGTTACATCGTTCAGGAAAGGCCGATGCCGGGACGCGCGCCGATCTATCGGCTCACCAAACAGGGCACGACCGCAATCGCGGCCGCGAAGCTCGCCGGCAAGGCGATGAGTCCCAACAAAGCGCGCCGTGCAGTCGAACGCGATGCTGCGGATCGCGCCCAGCAGGCTGCGTCCAGGCACTATTCATCGCCGGGCCAGGGGCGCACGCCGGAAATCCTCGCGCTCCTCGAATCCGGCCCGCTTACCAGTCGCGAGATTCAGGATCAGCTCAGCAATCCGTTCAAATTCTACCGATCCGTTGGTCTCGCGGCTTCCGATTTACAGAAGCGCGGATGGGTTCGCTGCATTGGGTCGGGCGATCACGCAGCGAAGCGCTGGGAGTTGACGAGCGCTGGCCTGGACTGGCTGGAGGCCCGACGGGCTCAGCACGAGGTGCAGCCAATCGACCTGGCTCCGAGCGAGGCTCATCACCCTTGATCCGGCCCGGCTGCCACCGCCACTTCGGCGGCAATCCGCGCCTCGATCGCCGCCGCGATCTCGGCATAAAGGTCGACGTCCTGATCCGGCGCCGAGATGGAGATCGCGAGCGCATAGCGGCCCTTGTCGTTCATGCGGTTCTGTCCGATGTGCGATTTCCACCAGCCGCCGACCGGATAGATCGCGATCTGGTCGTGCGCGGCAAGGTCGATTGCCGGACCTCGCCACAGGTCGCAATGAAGCGACCCAGCCTGAACGGCCTGCGGCCCGAGCAACCAATAGTCGGTCTCCTGACCGGCCTTTTCCGCCTTCTCCTCGGTCTTGCTCAATCGTGTCCGAAAATCATTGGCCGTCTCGCGCCGTTTCTTCAAGGCGAAGCGCAGGCCGTAGGAGCGATAGGTGTCGGGTCGGGTGCTGGCCCGGCCTGAAAGGTTGGGTTCGATGAAATAGGAGAGCGTCACCTTCATCATCACCGAAGCGTTTTCCAGCGCTTCTAGCGCTGCCTTCGGCCAAGGCAGGGCGTAGAAATGCACCTCGTTGAATACGGCCGAGCGCCCGTCGGCCGAAGCGGCATAAGGTTGAATCTCGGCCTCGGCGAGCAAGGTCACATCATTGCGCGCCGACGCGGCCGCGCGAACCAGGTTGGGCACGCCAAAGCCCATGCTGCGTAGGATTTGCTGCTTCGTGCCCTTGCTGCCCGTCTTCCAGCTACGGCCGGTGCCGATCAGCAGCTTACGAATTGGCCCAGGCCATTCGGCGGAATGAACGGTGAGAGCGCGGTAGGTTTCCGGCCACCGGCCGGGTAGATCGGCCTTGAGTCGCCCAATGAAATTGCCGGCCACGCCCGTCGCGGCGCTGGTCGCCCAGAAGGGCACCAGCGGCTCCGTAGCCACATCCCTGCCTGCCGAGAGCAGCGAGACCGCCGGGTGCCAGCCGCAAAACTGGGCATTGTCCATCATCATGTTGCCGGCCTCGAACAGCACGTCGGGCTTGATCGGCGTCAGGTCAGCCGGAAGGGTCTGCGATCCCCGGCTGAATGGGCTGCGCTCGTTCGGCGCGACCAGCGGAATCAACTCGGGTTCGTCTTGCGCCTGGTCAGCCTTCGCCGTGTATCCGCCGATAGTGAGCGCATTCCAGCTCTGCGCGGGGTCTTCGAGTGCATGATGCTGCTCGACCACGGCCTTGAGCCCGCCGTCCATATTGCCGGTGGCGATCAGCACGAGACGCTTGGGGTGATCCTTGGCGGCGAGCCCCGCCTGCTGCTCACCCGGCATTGAGCCGGCGCAAATCTGATCGACCGCGCCGCTCCAGCTTGATGGTGCCTCCGAAGAAAGATCGGGCGAGGAGGTGGCGATGCAGAAGCTGCGCGGGATATTGGCCCGTTCGATTTCGGCCACGGCCACGGCTGCTTGCGTGATAATGCCATAGCGCGCCGGCTCGGTCGCCGGAAAGCCGCCGGGCGGAAGGAACTTCACGGATTCGACGGCATGGCCGAGCACGACCTGGCGTTGGCCGCTCATAGGCCCAAGCAGGTCGCCATGCAGGACAAGGCTCGCCATGCCCGTTCCATGCCCGCCGGCGCCGGCGTGATCGTCGGTGCCCCAGGCATCGTTCACAGTCCACGCACCGGCCAGCGCGGGAGCGATCAGCGGGTGCGCTGCCGCAACGCCCGTGTCGATCACGCAAACCACCGGCGCATCCGCTGGCGGAGGCGTCACCCGCCCGCAATATTCGGCCACAAGCGCGTGCTGCCCCAAGCTCTTGTCGCCTTGGTCAAGGAACGGCTCGATGCTCTGGCTGGCGCGCCGCACTTCGCTGATCGCGCCGTTGAGGCGGCCGACGAGCCCAAGGGTCGCCTCGGCTGTTCCGAGCACGAATATGACCGAGGTTTCAGGAAATTGCAGCCGGTCGGGATACACGTCGAGTCCCGCCTGCTGCGCGGCCGCCACCACCGCCTCCACGATCGCATCGGGGCGACGCAGCCAAAGCTCCCACCACTGCGGCGCTGGCGATGCCAAGTCCGGCGTGCCGACGACGAGCGTGCGCGCCGCAGCGGCGCGGATCGCCTCGATCACCTCGAATTTGTCGATGTCGGGACGCTCGTGATTGCCGAGATCTTCGGAGCCATAGGCCGCGATCCGGCCGGTCAGGAATGCGCGAGCGTCATCGGGAACGAACACTACCGCCCGCTCTGTGCGATCCTCGCTACGCTCGGAACGGAGGACGACGATCTCCTGCGCCGGGAAATCCAGCGCCGGTATCTTCGTGGCCTTGGCGCGCTCGCTCGGCACCATCGTCTCGACCTCGACGAGAACGCCGCGTTTCAGCCCGTCGACCGGGATGCGGACGTCCTCTTGGGGCGGCGGGAGGTTGCCTAGAGCTTCCCCCAACTGTCCGAGCAGGGCTTCGGCATGGGCATGGTAGTCTTCACGCCGCTCGCGTCGTTCGCGCCGAAGTCGGGGATAGACATACTGCGCTGCCTCGCGCCATCGCGTGATCGAGATATGCGGCTGGCGTGGCGCCGCACCGGCTTCATTTTCGGGCATACCCCCCTCAAGTCATTCCCACCGCTTCCCCACGCGGCCTCTTCTCGCCGACGGACGACGCCGGCGCTTCAATGTCCAAAGCTCTGTCGAAAGATTTGGCGGTCTTGGAGCGCGATGCGCAAATGGTCGGCCGAGATCGACTTAGCCCCTTCGAGGATAGCGTCCTTCACGACGGCATCGGCCGCGCGCACCAGCTCCCCCTGGCTCAAGCCTTCCGTGATGGGAGCGATCGACGCCCAAGCCTTGGCGGTCAGGCGGTAGCGTCCCAGCCGGCGTGAGAGGATCGCGCGCGCGGATTCGGGATCGGGCAGCCGATATTCGATGACTTCATCAAACCTGCGTGCCAGCGCCTTGTCGAGTATCTCGACATGGTTGGTCGCCGCGATGACGATACTGTCGGTTGAGTTAGGCTCCTCCATGAAGGAGAGCACCGAGTTAAGAACCCGTCGAATCTCGCCGACGTCATTGGGATCGCCACGACGCGAACCGATCGCGTCGAACTCGTCGAGCAAATAGACGCCGCGGGTCTGCGCAATCTGATCAAACAGCAAGCGCAGCTTGCCGGCCGTCTCCCCAAAGAAGCGGCTGAACAACGAGTCCAGCCGTGCCGTGAACAGCGGCAAGCGCAGCTCTCCCGCGAGTGCCGAAGCCGTCATGGTCTTGCCCGTGCCCGGAGGCCCGACAAGCAGCAGGTGCGTCGCCGGAACCTGCCCATGATCGCGCAAGGTCGCCCGCTCGCTTTGCTGCCGGACAACGCGCTGCAACCGCGAGCGAATGGCCTCGCCAAGCACCATGTTGTCGAGCTTGGTCTTCGGATAGCTGCTCTCGACCAGCCCTTGCAACTCGCCGCGCGGCCGTGCCAGAGGGATTGGCGCTTGGCCGGTAGGCGCGTTGCCAAGCCGTTCGCGCGCCTTTTGGACGAGGCGCTTCAACTGGTTCGCCTCCTCGGCATTGCCTTGGCGCGCTTGCTGTGCCGCGACCTGGAGCGCTATCGACAGAAATTGCTCTTCGTCCCCAGCAACGTGCGAATTGAGCAGCGCGACGATCTGCTTGGTTGACATCAGCGCTCCTCCTTTCCTGCAAACTGACGGGTATAGGCACCGAGTCGTCATGACAACCGCGCAAACGGCGCGGCGCTCTCATAGTGTAATCAAGTCACCGAATATCGGGGAGAAATTTGTTCAGCTCAGGCCGCGATATTGAGCGAACTGGTAGCATGGGCTCGCAAAGCGCCGGTGGAGACGGGCGCTGTAGAACCGCCCGGCAGATGAACGTAGGCGCGCAGCGGTGATCCTTGGCTTTTCCTCCCCGATCATCCATATGGAGCCGGTATCCCCCGGTGGTCCCTGCCTCGCATACCGCCGGGGCACTTTATTTCCAGCCACAGCCGATAGTCTTCTTAACGCGCTTCCAGCGTGCGGGTTATGCTGTTGTTGTCCTCATCCTATACAGTTTGAGGGGAAAGCCTTCCCCTGACCGGGAGCCCATAGGTCTCCCGCTACCCCTTCGAGCGGGGACACCCCGCAACGCCCCGATAGTGAGCGCGGGGATCTAGGGAGCGCACTCTGGCGGCTGACGCCGCGCAGGGGTCGCGCGTCATTTTCCCCAGCGCAGCACTCTCGCTCTGGCCGGAGGGCACGGCGGCGGCTGGCCCACAGGCCCGCGCGCACGCCGCCGCGCCGGCCGTCCGCCGCAAGGGTGCGTCATTTGTGGCGCCGCGAGCGGCGCGGTGCTTGGGGCTCTGCCCCTGGCGCACTTCGGAGCGTCTTCCGCCCAGCTTCCTCCGCTTCGCTCCGTGCAGCCGGTTCCCCGCGAAGCCGCCCCTCCGTTTGCACCCCCGGTCTCGCCGACGGGCAGGGTTTCAGCGCGGCGCTTCCCGCTGCGCGGAAACCCAAGGAGTAGGAAGATGACCAAGACCGTTCAAATCGAAACCACCGCTGCCGAGCCTGTGTCGGGCATCGAGATTTTCGTGCCCCTCAACAAGCTCAAGAAGTCCCCGAAGAACGCCCGCAAGGTGCCGCATGGCGAGGCCGCCATCGAGGCGCTGGCCGGTTCCATCGAGCATAAGGGTCTGATCCAGAACCTTGTGATCGAGCCGGAAATGAAGGGCGAGAAGCCGACCGGCGCCTATTTCGTCACCGCTGGCGAAGGTCGCAGGTGAGGATCAGCGTGCAATAGGCACCCCCTTCGTGGGGTGATCGGCGTGCAAAAAGGACCCCTTCATCCCGGGGATTTAGTCGGCCGACTGGTTTTGATCAGTTGGCGAGAACGGGATGTTGATCGTGGAGACAGTGGTTCGGATTCGGCGTGAGCATGCAGCGGGTAAGGCGATCAAGGCGATCGCTCGTGACCTTCGTTTGTCGCGGAAGGTCGTCCGCAAAGCGATCCGGTCGCCGGAGGCGGCGTTCAACTATCAGCGCAAAGTCCAGCCGCTGCCGCGGATCGGTCCTTATCAGGATCGTCTCGATGCGCTGCTTGAGGAGAACGAAGGTCGCGGCCGCCGCGATCGGCTACGGATGACGCGTATCCATGACCTGCTGGTGCGCGAGGGGTTCGATGGATCCTATGATGCGGTGCGCCGCTATGCGGCGCGCTGGCGTGCTGCGCGGCGGAAGGATGCTGGCGAAGGCGCACCGGCGTTCATCCCGATGACCTTCCAGCCGGGTGAGGCCTACCAGTTCGACTGGAGCCACGAGGATGTGGAGATCGCCGGCAAGCCGATGCGGGTGAAGGTGGCGCATATGCGTCTCTGCGACTCGCGCGCACCCTATGTCCGGGCCTATCCGCGCGAGGGCCAGGAGATGCTGTTCGATGCCCATGCCCGGGCGTTCGCGTTCTTCGGCGGTGTGCCGCGACGCGGTATCTACGATAATATGAAGACGGCGGTGACGGCCGTGTTCACCGGCAAGGAGCGTGTGTTCAACCGCCGCTTCCTGATCATGACCGATCATTACATGGTCGAGCCGACCGCCTGCTCGCCGGCGGCGGGATGGGAGAAGGGCCAGGTCGAGCAGCAGGTCCAGACAATCCGAGGCCGCTTCTTCCAGCCGCGGCTCCGGTTCGCCAGCCTGGCCGAGCTCAACGGGTGGCTGGAGGCCGAGTGCCGGCGCTGGGCCGAGCATCATGCCCATCCCGAACGCGGGGATATTACCGTCGCCGAGGCGCTGGATATGGAGCGACCGGCCCTGCAGCCGATCCTGGCACCGTTCGACGGCTTCCATGAGAGCGAGCATGCCGTCACCGGCACCTGCCTCATCAGCTTCGATCGCAACCGCTACTCGGTCATGTCGACGGCCGCACGCCGGACCGTTCAGGTGCGCTCCTATGCCGATCGCATCGTCATACGCTGCGGCGATGCGATCGTCGGGGAGCATGAGCGCCACTTCGGTCGGAACCGCACGATATACGATCCCTGGCATTATCTGCCGGTCCTCGCGCACAAGCCCGGCGCGCTGCGTAACGGCGCACCGTTCCAGGACTGGGATCTGCCGCCCGCCCTGCACCGATTACGGCGAAGGCTCGGCACCGGGGACGAGGCCGATCGCAGGTTCGTGCGGGTCCTCTCGGCGGTGCTCACCGATGGCCTGGAGCCGGTAGAGGCTGCCGTGCGCGAAGCGTTGGCGAACGGAACGGCCAGCGACGAGCTGATCCTCAACATCCTCTCCCGGCGCCGCGAGCCGGCGACACCCCACAGCATCGTCACTTCGGAAGACCGGATGCTGCAGCATCCTCCGCTCGCCGACTGTGCCCGCTATGATCTGCTGCGAGGCTATGATGCAGCGGCATGATATGATCGACACGATGCGCGGCCTCGGACTCAAGGGCATGGCGGCGGCGTTCGACGAGGCGGTCACCACCGGCCTCCAGCGCAAGCGCACCACCATGGAGATACTGACCGACCTGCTCCGTGCTGAGGCGACCCACCGGGATGCAGCCTCCATCCGCTATCGGATGACGGCTGCGAGGCTGCCCGTGGTGAAGGACCTGGAGCGGTTCAGCTTCGAGGGCACACCGATCAATGAGGAGATGATCCGCTCCCTTCACGATGGCTCCTTCCTCCCGCCTCGCCGCAATATCGTGCTGGTCGGCGGCACGGGGACAGGCAAGACCCACCTCGCCATCGCGATCACCGCCAATGTCGTGCGAAGGGGCGCTCGCGCCCGCTACTTCAACACCGTCGATCTGGTGACACGCCTCGAAGAGGAGACCCGGATCGGCAAAGGCGGGACCCTGGCGGCGCAGCTGTCGCGGCTCGACCTGATCGTTCTCGACGAGCTCGGTTATCTGCCGTTCGCCCGCTCGGGAGGGCAGTTGCTGTTCCACCTCATCAGCAAGCTTTATGAGCGGACCAGCGTCATCATCACCACGAACCTCGCCTTCGGCGAATGGCCGACCGTGTTCGGCGATCCCAAGATGACCACGGCGCTGCTCGACCGCGTCACCCACCACTGCGATATCGTCGAGACGGGCAACGACAGCTGGCGCTTCAAAAACCGCAGCTGACAGCCACCTTCGGCGCCTTCAAAAATCTATCTTGCGCTGCGCGCGCCTCCGGTCGGGCTACGCCCGCCCTCCGCCGCACGCAGCGCAAGGCCATCTTCAACAAACCAGCATCATATTATCTGAAAAGGGGGTCCCTCTTCGACGCCGATCGGGGGTCCCTTTTGAACGCCGTTTGACAGTCGCAGGCTGGCCTATCTGTTGCGCGCCAAGCGCAAGCAGATCAGGAAGAACCACCCGGTTCGCTGCCGTCTCGACACCGAGAACGACCCGTCCGAGATCAGTCTGGACGAGAACGTGACCCGGACCCCGATGTTAGGTCATGTTTCCAGAGTGTCCTTCGATAGGAAAGATTACAGAGCAGTGTGCTTGTTCCAGGCCGCCCGC
>NZ_JCATID010000028.1:0-57438 GCF_059693745.1 Sphingobium sp. WR1
ACGTCAAGGCTAAAAACTGACGGATATCCGACAGAAAATGCTTCACAGGACAGTTGACACATGACCTAACCACTCACCCCCGCCGAAGAATGCCGCGCTTTTCAGGCGATCATCGAGATCGAGAAGAAGACGCCCTCCGATGTCGCCAAGCGCTTCGGCGTCACCGAGCGCTTCGTGCTTGGCAGGCTCCGGCTCGCGGGCCTTGCTGATAGCATCTTCGAAGCCCTTGCCGATGGCGGGATCACGCTCGATATCGCCAAGGCCTATGCCAGCATCAGCGACCCGGTCCGGCAGGCCACCGTGTTCGAGGAATTGGGCGATGGCTGGGGATCGAACAACTGCGGTGAAATTCGCCGGCGCCTGATTTCCGGCTTCTATCGCGGCAGCGATCCCAAGGCGTTGCTGGTCGGGCGCGATGCCTATGTCGCTGCTGGCGGCCGCATCGACAGCGACCTTTTCTCGGACGCAGCCAATGAGAACTGGATCGACAGCGACATCGTGGAGCGCCTCGCCAACGAGCGGATGCAGGCGGCGGCCGCGGAGATCCAGGCCCGCAATGGCTTTGGCGAACTGCGGGTCGTTTCGCAGACACGCGTGCCCTATATGGATGTCATGGCGCTCGACGAGATCGAGGGGGAGCCCGTGCCCCTGAGCCCGGAAGAGGAAGATCGCCAGCGCGCGATCGAGCAGGAACTCGAGACGATCGCCCAGAATGCCGATGAAGACGGCTATTCCGATGAGGAGCAGCAGGTCATCCAGGCGCTCGAAGCGGAATATGACGCGCTCAATGAGAGGCCGCCGGTCCTCACGGAGGATCAGAAGGCAGCCTCGCTTGCCTATCTGGTGATCGGCCAGGACGGCACGCCGCGCCTTCATGAACAATATTACGCCATCCCTCAACCCGAAGCTGAAGAGGACGGCTCCGAGGGCGATCTTTCGGAAGCCGGGGACCATGAGGAGGAACCGGTCGAGGAAGCCAGTGCCCGATCGCCCATCAGTCAGCGTCTCGCTGACGAGATGGCGATCATGAAGACTGAACTGCTTCGCGTTCATGTCGCCAGCGATCCCCATTTCGCGCTGGACCTCGGCACCTTCTTCATGGTCGATGCTACGCTCGGCTACCGCCACGACCTGCCGAGTGATCTGCGCGCCACGGCGCCCTGTTCGCGGGTGCCGAGCTTCAAAAGCGACACGCCCGCGGCCGAGCAATGGAAAGAACTGGAGGCGGGCCTTGATCGGAGCTGGGCGGATTCGCCCGATATCACCGATCGCTACGAGGCCTTCTGCGCCCTGGACGAGGATGCCCGCGCCGCCTGGCTTGGTTGGGCGATCGCGCGAACCTTTCATGCGGTGCCGGCCGGCGGCTCGGGCAGCGCGATGCTCGATCATCTCGGCCGCAAACTTGACATCAAGGTGGCGGACTGGTGGCGCCCGACCGCCCGGCGCTATTTCGACCGGGTGAGCAAGTCCACGATCCTAGATCACTTTGATCAGGTCGGCGGCATCGAGCTTCGTAGCCGGTACGGCGCGTCGAAAAAGCATGACCTCGCGCTCTCGGCGGAAAAGCTGTTCGGCGGGCAGATCATCGTCGAAGCCGCCGTGAAGGAGAGGGCGCTCGCCTGGGTGCCCGATGCGATGCGGTTCCACCATGATGGTGAACCGGCCCGCGCCATCGACGGCGATGACGATCCGTCGGCCAGCGAAGTCACCGACCGGGGCGGAACGGACGAAGCCGACGGGCTTTCCGAGGCTGCCTGACCTTCGACCGGGCCGGAGTTGCCTTCGCGCAGTTCCGACCCCTTGCCGCCCGCCATTCCCCGTCCTCGAGGAGGAGGAAGGGGAATGGTGTGTGTGTGTGTTGGCGTTGATCGCCCGCACTTGCTGGAGTTCCCCATGACCCGTTCCCTTCTCTCGGCCTTGAGGCGGGTTCCGATCCGCTTGACCAGAAGGTCTGGACGCTGGCCGCCGTTGCCAAGGCGCTCATGGATCTGATTTCGTCAGGGCAGCCCATCATCCGCCAGCGTCTTTCCCGTCTCATGGAAGTGCATTTCGGAGCGAGCGACGCCTCCGGTGCGTGGTCGCTCCGCGAGGCTTATGACGCCCTCGAAGCCGCGCAGGTCGTCGCCTTGCTCGGCGGCTCGCCTCATCTGGGTCCATGTGAACGACAGCCGCCGCCTGGAGCTTCGCGATTTTCCTGCCGCGCGGCGGGACAGGCTGAAGTCGATCGGCTGCTTCACCGAGGTCATTCAGTACAAGACGCGGATGTTCATACCGGCGGATCGGGCATCGACCATCGTCGACCAGCTCGTGCGAACGGGGACGCAATGGAATGTCCTGACCGCCCCGGCGTCAAGGGCCGCCTGACCCTGGCGGGAGGGAGGGGGAGGGGGATCGGCGCAGCGATTGATCGCTGCGCTCTCCGGGAGAATCCTCATGACCCTTTCGACCACCGTTTCCACCTCCGTTTCGCAGGTGGCGATCACCAGGATTACGCGCCTCTTCAATGGGACGCTGCTGGACGTCCTCAACGAACTTTTCCAGAACGGGCGGCGCGGGGCGGCCAGCCGCATCTGCATCACAACCATGACGGAGGGCGGTCGATCGCTCCTGTGCGTCGCGGATGACGGCACCGGAATCGACGATCCGGCGCATCTCATCACGCTGGGACAGTCGGGCTGGGACGACGAGGTCGCCCGCCGGGAAGACCCCGCCGGCATGGGCATGTTCAGCCTGGCGGGCCGCCATGTCGAGATTCGATCCTGGTCGCCGCGCCATGCCACCGGCTGGAAGATGGTGATCCGCCCCGACGCCTGGGAATCCAGCGCACCCATTGCCGTCGAGACATGTGACATCGCTTCGGGGACCAAAATATGCTTCGAGCTTTGCCCTGCCTGGGAGAAGGCCTTGTCCTGGTCGGTCGCCGCGGCCGCGCGCCATTACCCCTTGCTGGTTACGCTGGATGGCAACGCCATCGATCAGGCGGACTGGCTTGCGGAGGCCGAGCATATCGAGGTCGCGCTTGGCTGCCGCATCGGCGTGTTCCGCGGCAGGACACTCTCCGACCAGGTCCCTCGCATCAACTTCCATGGCATCACCGTGCCCTGGCGGCTGCCCAGCCTGATCGAATGTGGGCGCGCGGCCCAATGGTCCGTGGGGATCGACATCATC
The DNA here is from genome assembly GCF_059693745.1 of Sphingobium sp. WR1. NCBI lineage: Bacteria > Pseudomonadati > Pseudomonadota > Alphaproteobacteria > Sphingomonadales > Sphingobiaceae > Sphingobium > Sphingobium sp. WR1. The sequence goes on from NZ_JCATID010000028.1 coordinate 3,169, forward strand.
GATGCGCCCCAGCTCCAGCTGGTTCTGCCGGCACGCAAGGAAATGGTCGAGAATGCAGGCCTCGAGGCATTGCGCGCCGCCGTGACGACGGCGATCTTCAAGGCCATAGCGAAACGCGACGGCCATTGCCTTTCGCATAAGGACTGGCTGCGGGCGGAGGAACGTGGCGTCCTATTGCCCGAAGCCCGGCCTCGGCTCCGGCAATGGTCCCCGATGACCGGCGAATGCACGCGTTCCGGGACCGCCCAACTGATTGACGCGAAGAGCGCGCTCGTCACGCCTTGCCATAGTCCCAACTTTGCCCAGTCTCTGTCGCGCGCGCTTGAAGCCAATCCCGAATTTTCCACGCCGCTCGTTGAACCGGAAGCGGGGTTTGCGGGCTATGGTTGGTATGACGCCCTGCCGAAAATCGAAGATTGCGAATTCCTGATCGTTCAGGATGGGAAGGAGCATCTGTTCGACGAGACCGATGATCGGCCTGATCTCAAATCTGGACGCGTGGACAGCATCACCGCCCTTTTGCATATCGCGACTGCCGATGACGCGAAGAAGACCGTCCGCCTGGCCGCCGATGTCTTCGTCTCCTACGATAGCTGCCTCGATTTCGAGATCGAGGACGCCGCGATTTTTCTGACGCGGGGTTGTGCGATCGATGTCGATGACCTGACCGACCTGCTGGAAGCCATCTGCTTCGAGGCCCATCGGGATGGCGACGCCGATAGCTGGGAGACCCAGCACGACCAATTCCTGCTCGACGCGCGACAACTGGCGATGGAGCAGCTGCTCGACGCCGATGAAGCGCTGATCACCCGCTGTAGCGCGGTCGTCTCCAAACATCTGCGTTGGCTTGTGCCGCAGGGCAGGATGATCACGATATGTCTGGGTGCTGACCCGACCAGGATCGAAATCAAGGATATTCCCGTGTCGGAAGAGCAGGAACGCTGATCCCGGCTCCGCGCGGCGGCAAGGAGGAAAGGGGGGAGGGAGGGGTGGCGATGCGGGGGCAGAGGCCCGGCGCATTTCGCCCATCCCCACAGCCCTGGAGCTTCCCATGACTGCCATCACCGCAACCGATCGTGCGGGTGTCCGCTCGTATCGCGTGGACATCTCGCGCGGAACGAACATCTCCCGCGTCTCGTCCGAATGGTTCAGCCGCCCGCAGGACGAGCGATATTTATCGCTTGGCGATCTATACGACAGCGTTCGGACCCGAGCCGACCGCGCTACCACCCGTATCGTGGAAAGCCGCAATGTCCGGGTCGAAGCGCGAAGCGATGAACCCGAGCGCCTGTCGCTGATGATGCCCGGTGATGACGCGCCCATCGCGCCGACCAACTGGTCGTTCGGCCAGCTCTGTAGCCTCGTCGGTGCGCCGGCAGCCTATCTGCGCCAACTCCCCGCGGCTCTCGCCGGCATCAATTTGCAGCATGGCCTGATCTCGCATTCGGGCGAACATGTGAAGCTGCTCCAGACCAGCGATGGCCGCAACGAACTGCGCGCGGTCACGGGTCCTGACTATGGCCGGATCTGGGATCATGAACTGGTCGCGGCGGTGATGAAAATCGCGGGCAATGGCACTGGCGACACGCGCTGGAAGGTGCCCGGCGTCCTAGATTGGGGCGCGATGACCTACAATCCCATGGTCGACATCACCCACGAAACGACCACGCTCTATGCGTCGGATCGCGACGTCTTCCTTTTTCTCGTTGACGATCTTCACCCCATTGAGGCGGGCCGATTGCCCAATGGCGAGCCTGATCTCTACTTTCGCGGATTTTACACCTGGAACTCGGAAGTCGGCTCCAAGTCCTTGGGAATAGCGACTTTCTATCTCCGCGCCGTGTGTCAGAATCGCAATCTCTGGGGCGTCGAAAATTTCCAGGAAATCAACATCCGCCACTCGAAATTCGCGGCCAATCGCTTCGCGCATGAGGCAGCCCCGGCGCTCGAACATTTCGCCCAAAGCTCGCCCCAATCCTTCATCGACGGCATCGCGGCCGCTCGCACGAAGATCGTCGCCCGCAAGGATGAGGACCGTGAGACCTTCCTGCGCAAGGAGGGCTTCTCCAAGGCCGAAACCGGAAAGATCATCGCGACCGTCCTTGCCGAAGAAGGCCATCCTCCGGCCTCGGTCTATGATTTCGTGCAGGGCATCACGGCGATCGCCCGCAGCCGGCCGCACCAGGATGGCCGCCTCGACCTCGAATCCAAAGCGCGCAAGCTGTTGGAACGCGCCCGCTGACCTCGTCCGGCCGGACGCTCGCTCCGGCCTCCTCAACATTTTTCTTTGGAGAATGATCATGGCGGCCACGCCCGTTTCCCCGCGCCTTTTTGCGGTGCGCATCCAATATTTCAGCGCCGGTGAATGCTATGCCACCGAGACCATCGATGTCGAAGTTCCCGACGGCGCGGACGTCTCGGTCGCGGTCCATGCCGCTGCGGAGGCCAGCACCTATCATGATGTGCGGATACCCGAGCTCAGCTTCACCGTAGAATTCATCGCACCCGACCCGGACGATCCCGACCCGGCCCCGCTCGCGGGCCGGCTGAAACCGGTCTGCGCCCGTTGCGGATCGGACTCGATCGTTCGGGACGCGGCGGTCCGATGGGATATCGAGAGTCAGCAATGGGAGGTGTCGGGCATCTATGATTGCACCAGCTGCGATCTCTGCGGCGCCGAGAGCGACGACTTGGCGACCTGGATTCCTGCCGAACAGGTCACGCCGCCCGAGCAGTTCGAAATCGACCTTGCAGCCAGGATCGGAACGCCCGACTTGCGCGGCGACAGCAGCTTCCAGCAATTTTGCTTCGGGCTGTTGCTGACCCATTCACTCGAGGATGCCGCCGCCGCATGGCTCGCCTCCGACCATGGCTGTCCTCGCTGATGTCGCCGGTCGACTGGCCGCATTCGAAAAGGCCGGTTCCCACTCCCATGAGGAGCGATCCCATGACCATTTCCATTCCAGACGATCCGCTCATCGAACTCTTCAATGCACGCCTCGTGCAGCTCAATTCTTCTGTCCGCGTGGCTCTCACGCGCATCGCGGGGCAGAGCGGCATGCTGGAGCTGAGGGACGACGAGGAGAATTTCCTCGAATTCATCCCCGCCGAGGCGTCGCCCGAAATGGCCGCCATCGCCTTCCGGCTCTACGCCCGTGGCCTAAACCGGGGCGTCCGGGCGGGCGAGGAGGCCGCATGGGCGAAGCTCCGCTACCTGATCGGCGCCGCGGCCACTCCTTCCCAACTTCCAAGAAAGGCAGATACCATGGCCGACACCTATCTTTCCGGCTGCTTCGCCTTCCGCTGCACCAACGCCGAAATGGCGTTGCTGGAGGAGGCGTTCAACGCGGCAGAAGATCTGAACTGCGAACTGGAGCCGCCAGAACCAAGCCAGGAATTCCTCGCCGCCTTTCCACCGACCGTGGGTGATGGGCCATGGAGCGGTTTCCTTGGCCTCTTTGACGACGCGGCGTTTCCGATCCTGGGGGCCGACCTCACCGGAGGGAACAGTTTCGAGGAGCCGGCCGTCTCGACCCCCATGATATCGGGCACGGTCGATTTCCAGCCTTGGTCGATCGCCGAGCTTGTCCGGCGGTGCTGTCAGACCTCGCTCGCCAAGGCGCCGATCTGTTTCGAATGGGCTGTCACCTGTTCACGGGCGCGCCCGGGTGAATTTGGCGGCGGACGCTGCGTTATCTTTGCCGACCGGGTCGATATCCAGTCCACCGAGGAGGCCCTAAGGGTGGCGCTGGAGCGCCCGACCGGAAGCGCCACGTTGCCTGCTGCCCTGCCTGCGGATGACCTCGCGGATCGGCCGCAGGTCGGCCGGAGCCTGCTGATCAATGCGCCGGAATATTTCCGCGACCCGGCGTTCAGACACTGGCTCGGCAGTGCCCAGCCCAAATTCACATGGCATCGCGGCGGCGAGCCGGATGAATGGTCCGATGTGATCGTCATGGTCGATTCCAGCCTCAGCGGCGAGGGCAGCGATTCGGACATGCCCGCGCATATCTGGGAGCGGATCGTCGACGTCTGCCGAACCTATCTCGGGCCCGGGCAGGGATCTTCGCCGCATTATATGGTGCGCCTGACCAACCTCGAGGATGATCTCACCACAAACCCACATTTGTGCTAATGAGGGTTTGTGGTGAGATTTGCGAGGTTCCGATGAGTCGCCTGACGATAGATATTACCGAGCAGCAACATCAGAGCCTGAAGGCTCTGGCGGCGTTGCAGGGCAAGACGATCAAGCAATATGCGATCGAACGCCTCTTTCCTGGCGATGCGGGCGACGATGAACCCTGGCAGGCGCTAAAGGCGCTTCTGGGCGAACGGATCGCCCAAGGGCTGGCCGGTGGCCTGTCCGACAAGGATTTTGGTTCGATTGTCGACGACGAACTCGGCACGGTTGACCGCGCTTGACCGCCCCCTATGTCCTGACCCTGGCGGCGGCGGACGATTTGCGCGCCATCGTGCGATATACAAGAAAGCAATGGGGCCACACGCAGGTGCGCTCCTATATGACCAAGCTGGAACGTGGCATCGTGCGTCTTGCGACGGGCCAAGCCGCGTTCAGGGATATGAGCGATCTCCATACGGGGCTTCGCATGTCCCATTGCGAACATCATTATATCTTCTGCTTGCCTCGGCGCGATGGGCCGGCGCTTATCGTCGCCATCTTCCATGAGCGCATGGACCTGATGGCGCAGCTGGAAAACAGGCTGGCTTAAGACCGTTGGCGAAGCGGACATCGCGGATCGGCCCGCCATCCTCGCCGATCCCCCTAACAAGGTATGACAGAGACGGTGTCGAGACGTATGTTGCCCTTGCGACCCGAAGGCTCGCGGCCCTGGCCTACGAGGCTTCTTTCTGGCCCGGTCATCCTAGCGATGATCGGGCCATTTTTCCGTCACCGGTGGCGATCGCCAAGCCAATGCTTGATGACTGCCACGTTATAGCCCTGTTCTTCGCTGCTCAGCCTCTGACCGGAAGCGATACCATGCCATTTGACGAGGCAGGTCCGGCAGCAAGTTGCCGTCGCGTGCTGGGCAACGAACACCGGATGTCCGCGCATCGGTGTCTGTTTGCCGTCATTGAGCGGCAGGGCCGGCGCGATTCGCTGGGCGATGAAGTCTTGCCCATGGGCGAGAATCGTCTCGAGGCCGCGCTCAGCCAGATAGGCCTGTTCCTTCGCGTTCAACCGGAACCGCGATCGGAATGCCGATCGGCCAAGGCGAGTGAAGAGCAGCGTGAGGTCGTCCATGGCGATGGCATATAGGGTGCCGCCACGATCCTGCATCGATCATCGATGCAGGGACCCGCACTTTCCTGATGGTGCCTGACGGAAGGCGCCCCGCGCTTGCCGCGCGGAGCGCCGGAACGATCAGCCGTTCAGCTGATCCTTGATCGCCTTGGCAGGCGTGAAGGCGAGCTTCTTCGACGCGGCGATCTGGATCGTCGCGCCGGTCGAGGGATTGCGGCCTTCGCGGGCAGGCTGGTCCTTGACCTTGAACTTGCCGAACCCGTTCAGCGAAATTTCCTCGCCCTTCGCCGCGGCGCCGGCGATGTTCGCGAAGACCGAGTCGACCAGCTTGCGAGCATCGGCTTTGGTGACGCTATGCTCGGCGGCCAGTGCTTCAGCCAGATCGCTATTGTTCATTGGATACCCTTCTCAGAAGTGAGGCGCCCGCAATAGCGGCAGCGCGGGCCGTGCAACAGCCATTTTCATGGTTATGCTTGGCGGTCGACGCGCTAATCGTCAGGCGGGATATAGTCCGGGTAGAAGCCGCTATCCTCATCAAAGGGACGCGGCTCCGGCTCGCGCGGGCGCGCCGGGGGAAGGACCGGATCAGCCCCGGAGAAGCTGATGCGGATGATGGCGCCGCCTCTGGTCGCCTCCTGGAAGATGGCTCGGATTTCCTCGCCCTGCGCCATGCGCGACCCGATCCAGCCGCAGCGCTCCGCCGAAAGATAGCCGATCTGAACGCCGCGCGCTCCAGACCGCAATCGCCGACGGATCGAACGGTTTTTTTGGCTCCGGTACGAGATCGACGGGTTCGCCCGGGACGCAAAGCCTGATCTCGAACAGCCGGTTGCTGCGGTCCTTATTCTCGTGGACGGCGCCGACGACGGCAAGGCTCATGTCGGGACGACTCATGGCAGCATCGATAGGTCGGAGGGCTCTTTGCGCAAAGCGTCTGCAAAGATTCCCGATCGCTGATGTCATTGGCTCCCTCCTTGGTCTAGCAAAGGGCGGCATGACTGACAGCATATCGCTCCGCGAGGCCCGGCGCATTGCCCTTGCCGTCCAGGGTTTCGGCCGATCCCGCCCCACAGGCGTCAGCAAGGCCCATCTGCGGAGGATGATCGCGCGCCTCGGGCTGCACCAGATCGACAGCGTCAATGTTCTGGCGCGGGCCCACTATATGCCGGCCTATTCGCGCCTGGGCGATTATGACCGGAACTGGCTCGACCACGCGGCCTGGGGGAAGGCCCGTGACCGGCGGCTGTTTGAATATTGGGCGCATGAAGCCTCGCTTCTGCCGATGGACTATCACCCCTTGCTGCGCTGGAGGATGGCGCGCGCCGATCGGGGCGAGGCGGGGTGGAAGGGGCTGCGCGCCTTTGCCGGAGAGCGGCGCGGCGAAGCGGAGGCGCTGCTCGCACGGTTCAGGACCGACGGCCCGCTCGCGGCCTCCGACTTTGATGGCGCGCGCAATCGATCGGGCTGGTGGGAATGGGGCGAGGCCAAGCAGATGCTCGAATGGCTCTTCTGGTCGGGGCACGTCACCACCGCCACCCGCCGCAGCAGCTTCGAGCGCGTTTATGATCTGACCGAGCGCGTCATTCCGCCCGACATCCTCGCCATCCCGACACCGGAGCCGCGCGACGCCCAGCGCGCGCTCATCGAGCAATCCGCCCGGGCGCTCGGCATCGCGACCGTCGCTGATCTGCGGGACTATTTCCGGCTGAAGCCCGATGAGGCCCGCGACGCCATCCAGGATCTGCAGGACGAGGGGGCGCTCATTCCCGTCACGGTGGAGGGTATGTCGCAGGCGATGTTCCTGCATCGCGACGCCGAGGCGCCGCGCCGGATGATCGCGCGGGCCCTGCTCTCGCCCTTCGATCCCCTGATCTGGGAGCGCTCCAGAACCGAAAAGCTGTTCAAATTCCACTATCGTATCGGCATCTACACCCCGGCACTCAAGCGGTCCCACGGCTATTATGATCTCCCCTTCCTGTTGGGTGACCGGATCGTGGCGCGGACCGACCTCAAGGCGGACAGGAAATCAGGACGGCTGCTTATACAATCTGTCCATCTCGAATCTGGTGCCCCGGCGGACACGCATGAACAACTCGCTGCGGAATTGGGGCTTCTCGCTCAGTGGCTCAAACTGGAGCCGGTCTTGCCGAACATCTGACCTGGCAGGCACGGGAGTGTTTCCGGCTGCGCGTGGATCGTTCCTGCCCTCGTGAAAACCGTCGAAAAGCGGCATCGAAAGGTTTATGAAGTGCCGCGCATTTGGGGCAGAGGAGCCCGTCATGGCTGAATTTGAAGGACGTGATCTGCACCTGGTCAAGAAGGCCCTGTGCATCGGCATTCTCACGATCGAGAGCCAGGAGGATGGACCGTTCAAAGCCGAGTCGGATCTGACCGACATGAAGGCGCTGGCGGACGGCCTGATGCCCGGCGGCGTCGAGCTTCATCACTATATGCGCTCGGCGCATATCGCTCTTACCGGCAGACCGGACTGACAATCGCCTTATGCCTCTGGCGGGCTGACGTGGCGTTGCTCCGTCCCCGACGGGATCGCGCCTTGCAAGCGCCGCGCCGGTAACCTCCCGCATGGGCGCCCGACAGCGGCCCACCTTCGGCTCCCAGTCTTGCGCCCAGAGTCATCCCATCGGTCACCCGTCGCGCGCGCTCGCGCGGGGTCGGGAGGGGGCGGCGGCGGTGAGGTCGTGTCCTTGGGAGAGTGCGGCGCGCGGGGCGCGGGCAGGGACCAGAGGGGAGTAGGATTTTGGAGGGTGTCGCTTTCGAATGGTCGAGAGCGGCGTCATCCAAGGAGTTGAAGTCATGAATATCGGTGAAATCCAGAATGTAAATGGTCGCCTGACGGGCTCGATCGCCACGCGCACCATCGACCTGCCGCGCATCGGTTTGCGCAAGGTCGAAAGCATGAGCGATCGCGCGCCGCTGTACGAAATCCTCACGCTCAATGTCGCCCGCCGCTGGGTTCAGATCGGGGCGCTCTGGGAAGCCGCATCGAAGAAGACCGGGGAAGCCTTCCTCGCCGGTTCGGTCGACGATCCGGGTCTCCCCGAGCCGCTGCCCGTCGCTCTCTTCCCGACCGAGGACGGTGGCTACACCATCGCCTGGCGCCGCGAGACGCTGCGTGCGGAGTTCAGCGGCGGCTTCGGGACGTCGCAGCGTTCCTATTACGAGCGTGGGCAAACCGGCTTCGGTGAAAGCACCGCCGGTGTCGACGGCTCGCTGATGGGCAGGAGCGATCTCGACGACGAGTTTCCGAACTGAGAACGTCGAGATGCCGAACTGGGCCGGGAGAGCATCCGCTTTCCCGGCCTTTTTTGCGTCCGAATGTTTTCCCTTCCAGTATGAAAGGACCGCGCCATGGCCAGTGCGCCGCGCAGCAGCATCGATCGCTTTGCCGATCTGCCCACCCTCTATGCCCAGATGACCGCCACTCCTGAATTCCAGGCAGCCTTTGGTGACCCGCTTGGCCTCTCGATCGTTTCGCCGGGCGAAGAAGTGGGCGAATTTGACATGCCCGAACCCATCGCCGCGCAGGCGGAATGCGGCGGGATTGTCGCTGCCATCTTCGACCTCTTCTGCGATACCCGGCTTGAGACGCTGGCCCCGGACATCGCCTGGGGCATCGTCAACAGCTTCCACTTCGTCGCCGGAAAGCTCGAACGGCAGGAGGATCGGCTTGCCCAGGAGGTCGGTGAACTCGCCCGTCAGCCGGACGTCAGCGAAGTGTACACGACCTCGCTCGAGGAGAAGCAACTTCTCTGCCAGTCGATCGCGGAACAGCGCCATGCGATCGAGTGCATGCGCGACTATGCTGCCGAAATGTATCGCGTCCTGACGGGCCGGCCCTGGTCGCCCGCCCGCGGTACCAGGGCGTCGACCGCATCGAGCGCCAGCCAGATCGCCGCCCTCGATTTCCTGCGCGCGCGCACGCTCGCCACGCGCGAGAGGCATATGCCGCAGGGGCCGATCGTCGTCGTGACTGGACCTGCCGACTGGCACGACTGGAAACTCATCTGGGACCGGCTGGATCTCATCAAGGCGCGCATACCGCACATGACCCTCATCACCACCGGGCAGAGGCGGGGCGTCGACCAGATCGCGGCGGCCTGGGCGGCGCGGACGGAAATAAGCGTCCCAGTGGTGGTCTACGGGCTGTACGGGTCGGGACGGAAAACCGCCTTCAAGCGGAACCGCAAAATTCTCGAATTGCAGCCCGTCGAGGCGCTGCTTTGCGAGGGGTCTGGGGTCCAGGCAAACCTTTACCAGTTGCTGCGGGAGGCCGCGGTCCCGATCCACGCCTTTCATCGGACGGACCAGGCGGCAGACACCCCCGTGTTGGGACGGCAATGCCGGCAGCCGAGCAACATAAGGGAGGCGGAACATGACTATTCCCGACTATCTGCGCACTAATTTTCAGACGCTCCTGCGCGCGGCGGGGGACGGCAATCTGGCTCTCATGGAATGCCAGGATGCGCAGACAGGAGAGCCACGCTTCGTCATCTGTGCCGTCGGCCGGAATGGGTCGGACTATGTGATGACCCCCTTCGGACATCTCGTCGAAGGCAATCCTTATGACGCCTATGTCCCACCGTTCTGACGGGTCGCGTTTGAAACCATATCCTCCCAGGGATCGGCAGCACCCCGGCGGCCGGTCCCTTTTTTTTGTCCAAGGGGAGAGGGCACCTCATCCGTTACGGGCCTGTTGGGCAAGTGTTGCGCCTGGACCCAGCCTCCATGGGGGCATCGAGCCCCCATGGAGGCTGCCTCTCTTCTTCTCTCAACAAGCGGGATAAGTTTACACGGGAAACCCCGGCGGCCTCAAGGACGACGGGGCCCCACCATTTTTTTCGCGGACGGATGTCGGCGCGCTCTCGATACCCTGCGCGCGCGAGAAAAAATCGTGACCCCCATCGCCGCTTCGCGGTCGTGGCTGCGCCACGATCCTTGACCCCGCCGAGGCAGGCCCGTGTGGAAGAGGAAACCTCTTGATGAGAGAATGAAGGAGGTTCCGATGCTTAATATGACCGACCGCGACGCTGCCCTGGACCGCTTCGCTGACGCCTTTATCGAAACGACCGACAGCTACCGCATCGCGCGCGGAGACGACGTCACCAATGCGCCGATGCCCGATGGCGAGATGGTCGCCCGCGCCACCGAGTTGCTGGTCACGACCATCTTCGACGTGCTGCGCGATACCCGGCTGGAGGCCATGGCGGACCGGATTGCGTGGGGCATCGTGCACAGCTTCCACAAGGCTGCCGGCCAGATCGAGGGGGAGGCGGACAAGGCGGCGATGGCCGTCCGTCGGCTCATCGAACAGAATGACGGGAGTGAGATTGGCAGCGTCGAACTGGAAGAGGCACAGATGCTTTGCCAGTCGCTCGACGAGACCCAGGACGCGCTGGCGTGCATGCGCGACTATGCCGCGGCGACCTATCATGCCGAGACCGGACGGCCTTGGTCAGCCCCGCGCGCTTCGATGGTTTCCTCCAAGAGGACCGCATCGGTGGTGGCGGCGACCGACTTCCTGGCGGCCCGGCGCAAGCGGCAGATCGATGCGCATGCGCCCAAGGGGCCGGTCGTGATCTTCTCAGGCGGGCAGGTCTGGGAGGATCATCGGCTGCTCTATGCAACGCTGGACAGCATCCGGGCGCGCGTGCCCCAGATGGTCCTCGCAACGACTGCGCAGGACAAGGGATGCGACGCCATCGCGGCGGCCTGGGCGGCGCAGAGCGGCTGTCATCTCATTCCCTTCAGCCTCGACCGAAAACTGGGGAACAGAGCGGGGTTCGCGCGCAACGAACAATTGCTCCGGCTCCGTCCGGTAGAGGCGGTGGTGTGTCAGGGATCGGGGCTGCAAAGCCATCTGGCGCGCGAGGTGCGCAGGCTTGGCGTTCCCGCACATTTCTTCGCCCTCGGGGATCAACATCAAGGTCGCGCGACCCGATAGGAGGGGCCGAGGAAGGCAAAAAAGAGGCGGTGGAGCATGCAGCTCCGCCGCCTCTTTTTTTGTCGAGCGGGGGAAAGGTCGTTGCGCTCATGGACCCGGATGGAGGCCGCAAGCGCCCTCCGTCCGCGCCCGTCGCGCAACGATGCAGTGTCAGCCAGGCTGACCCTGGCCAGCTGTGCGCGGCTCCGCCGTGCTCGCTGCAGGGACAACCCTTCGGGTTGGTTTAAGGCTCGGGATCTTCCCGGGTTCGACCGCATCGATCGTGCGCAGGGCTTCCATGGCCCGGTCGCCGCCGATGCGAATCGCATGCACCAATATCTCGCGAAAGGCGCGCTCGCTCAGTTGCTCGACGGCCAGATCTTCCACCATGACGGCATATCTGCCGCGCAAGGCGCGGCGGGCGCCCAGCACCTCCTGCGCGAGTTTTCGCTCCCTTGCTTCCAGGTCGGCAAGGCGTTCGCGATCAGTCAATTTGGGCATGTATCATCCTTCACATTTGCGAAGATCTGCCCGCCAAGGTCCATAGTGCCACGATGGGCCATGGATGCAATCGCTACCGTAATGATGGAGCGGGTTTTTGAGAGGCACCGCCCCTCTCTCTCGATCGGAAAGGATGTTGATGGACCAGTTGTTGGAAGCCCCCTTCGGGGTGCCCCGCGCCTTCCGGCACGAGGCAGCGCAGCGCGGGAACGCGCTGCGAAAAGGGGACGCACGCCAGAGGCGTTTTGTAATGCACCGTACGCACGGGTGCTGCGGGCGCGAATCGCCAGCATTTGCGGGGTTTTCGGGGCGAATACGCGTCGTCGCCTGATGGCACTGATTGACGCCGCCCGGCACGCTTTGGCTGCCGTTTGGCGTGGGCGCGCGGCTAAGTCCTTGTTCTGCCTTGGCACCGTTTGGCTGCCGCTCTGCTTGCATGTAATCAATTGAGAACAGGCTGAAATTCGATTATAAGGGCCGTGCTTCATCACGATTGGCCAGGCGACGAACAGGAGTTCGGCGCTTGCCCAGAGTTACCATCAGGTTCAAGGACGCGCTCTTCGGGCGTCTTGTCGTCGGCGCTCAGGCGGCCGGCGCGACCGTTCCCGACTATGTCCGGGATATCCTCAATCGCTATGAAGGCATGGACGCGGCGGGCTATCATGGCCGCTTCGATGAGGTGCAGGCGACCCTCATCCAGGTCTTCGCTATCCTCGCCGCATCGGTCGGCACGCGCCGGCCCGACATCCTCCAGAAGGGGATGGAAGATGCGCGCGCCCTGCTCCTGGAGCGGGGCCTTCTCGATCCCGAGGAGGTGCGCTCATGAGCATCTTCCGAAACGACACGCTGGGTTCCTGGACGAGGGGCGGGCAGGCCATCGTCCATAATGTCCGCATGACCACGCAGGTCTTCTTCCAGACCCTGCTGGCGGGAATCGCCGTCTGGGTCGGTGGCACCATCTGGTATGTACTGGAGAACTCTACCGACTATCAGCGCTTCGTCGCGGTCAAGATCGTCGAAGCGACGCTCAAGAGCGACGTGCCCGGCGGCGCGCCGGTGCTTTTTCGAACCCCATCGGGTCGGCAATATTGGACGACGTCGGATGCTTTGCTCGGCTCCCGCATCGCCAAGAAGACCCTTCAGGCAATGGAGCATCATCTGGTTTATGGCGCGGCGCTGGCAGGCGCCTTTGCCCTGCTGATGCTCGCCTGGGCCTGGTTCTATTTCACCCGGACTGGCAAGGGTCTCGGCTCCAACCAGTTCCTGCGCGGCGCCCGTTTCGGCACGGCCCGGCAGTTGCGGCGGCTGTTGTGGCGCAGCCGAAATGGAAGCTTTGCGATCGGCGGCGTTCCCGTTCCCGATGCCTTCGAGCCCGAGCATATCCTCATCTGCGGTGCGCCTGGAACCGGCAAGACCAACATCATCGTCAAGATGCTGGATGGCATGCGCAAGCAGGGGAAGAGGGCGATCGTCTATGATACGGCCGGCACCTTCGTCGAGAAATTCTACCGACCCAATCACGACATTCTGCTGAACCCTCTCGACGCGCGCGCCGACTGCTGGTCGCCATGGGTCGATGTCCCGCGCGATTATCATTATGACCAGATCGCGGAGTCGACGATTCCCGAAAAGGGCGGCGATCCCTTCTGGGCAAAGGCGGCGCGGGGCACCCTGGTCGCGGTCCTCCGTAAGCTCGCACGGCACGAACGGACGCTCATCTCGGTGTTGCTGGAGACTGTGCTGCGCACCCCCCTGAAGACGCTGGCGAGCTTTGCCGAGGGGACGGATGCCGCCGCCTTCATCTCGATGGAAGGGGATCGGACGTCGGCCGGTATTCGCGCGGAGCTGGCATCGGTGATGCGCAGCTTTTCCTATCTCGACGATACCGCCGACGGCTTCTCGATCCGGGACTGGGTCGCGAACGAGGAAGATGACAGCTGGCTCTTCATTACCGTGAAGGCGGACCAGCTACCTTCCCTGCGTCCCCTTGTGACCGTCTGGCTCGATATCGCGATCAGCGCCATCATGAGCCTGCCGCCAGACCGCAAGCGGCGGCTCTACTGTGTCATCGATGAGCTACCCACCCTCCAGAAACTGCCGTCCTTGAGCGATTTCCTTGCCCGCGCGCGCAAATATGGTGGCTGCGGCATATTGGGGTTCCAGTCCTATCCGCAGCTTGAGGCGACCTATGGCATTCAGGATGCCGCGGCGATCACCGGCTATTGCTCGACCTGGGTGGCACTGCGCGCCAACGACACCCCCACCGCCAAGCATGTTTCGGAAAATCTCGGTCAGGTCGAACAGGTCGAAGCCAATGAGGGCATGTCCTATGGCGTCAACGACATGCGGGATGGGGTCAATCTTTCCCGAACGCAGGTGACCCGTCCGCTGGTGATGCATACCGAGGTCACCAACCTTCCTAATCTTGGGGGCTACCTGCGGTTCGGACGGAACCTCCCCGTGGTGCGCTTCACCGATCGCTACAATGTTTTGCCGAGCCCGCAGGCCGCGTTTGTCGAGCGGCTGGTGCCGCCCGTTCGACTGGACCCGGAAGCTGAAGGGGAGTCCGCCTCCAAGCCTTCTGGATCGCCACCCAAGCGGCGTCGACCGAAGAAAATGGAAGCGCCCGAACTCCCTCTTGAAGTGGACGATAGTCGCTCGCCCGCGCAGGACGAGGTCAGCCCGCAAGGTCCATCATCCGATCCTGCGGAGGGTGACATTGGAAACGCGGACAGGGGACTTCCCAAGCTGCTGGGACGGGCGAGCGGCTTTCGCCTCCGGCAGCATGGCCGCGCATCGGGTGACCGCAACGATGCGAGGCCGGCATGATGCATCCGCGCCGCCTGAAGGGCTCACCGGGCAATATCGCCCGCTATTATGCCATCGGGGATTATTATACGAAGGGCGAGGCCGAGCATTCCTCCTGGGGCGGCAGCCTGGCGGGCGAACTCGACCTTTCGGGCGATGTCGATCCTGAAACCTTTCGGTCCCTGTTGGCCGGCAAGGTCGCGGGCCAGCAGCTCGGCCGCCATCGCGCCGAGGGCATCGAGCATCATCCCGGCTGGGACTTCGCGATCAGCGCGCCCAAGTCCGTTTCGATGATGGCGCTGGCCATGGGCGACGAGCGGATCGTCCAGCTCCATGAACGAGCGGTCGATGTGACGCTCGCCTATCTTGAGGAGCATGCCCAGCGGAGGAAACGGGACGAGGGCAAGATCGTTCATGAGACGACCGGCCGGCTGCTCTGGGCACGGTTCACCGAACATGCCAGCCGCGAACTCGATCCCCATCTCCACACCCATGTCGTCGTCCTCAACATGACCAGTGGGCAAGAGGGCGATCCCATGGCGAGCCTTGAGACCCGGGCCATGTATGCCGTGCAGATGACCAGCGGGCAGATCTATCGCAATGAACTCGCCCATGGTCTGCGCGAGCTCGGCTATGAGATCGACTTCGATCCGCGCCGGGGTCTTTTCGAAATCAGGGGCGTTCCCAAGGCCCTCATTGAGGAAATGTCGCAGCGAGCCCAACAGATCAACGAACATGCCCAGCAGCATGGCCTTTCCGGGCAGGCGGCGCGTCGGCAATCCTTCTATGCCACCCGTGGCGCGAAGGTGAAGATCGGGATCGACGAACTGCTCATCCAATGGCGTGGACGTCTGGGCCCTCACGAAAAGCCGCTCGAAGCCGTGCGGGGAGGCGCCGAACAGGTGGGCGAACATGCTGTCCCGGTCGACCGGGTCGATGCCGCGCGTGCCGCCTTGTTCGGGATCAGGCAGTCTGAGGGAAAGGAGGCGGTCAACGCGCTTGACCGACTTTTTACCACTGGGCTGGCGTCCCATGTCGGGGAGGTTCGATTTCAGGATCTCCGGCCTCTGATCGAGGCCCATGAGGAAAGGCGCAAGCTCCTCGCGACCCGCGGGCAAACAGGGGACGAGATACTGACGCGGGGCCGGACGAGCCGCCGGACGGTGCGTCTGGAGCAGTCGCTTGCCATGCATCTTGCCCTTGCCGTTGGGGATGGTCGGCCTGTGGCGAGCGCCGATCGTCTGCTTCCTGTGCTCGAACAGGCGGGGCTTTCCCCGGAGCAGGAACGGGCGCTGGTGGACATGGCGACATCGAGGGACCGGGTTACGGGTCTTCACGGCGTTGCGGGAGCGGGCAAATCGACGCTTGTCCGCTCCCTGAAGGACGCTGCGCTGCCGGGCACCACCCTCATCGCCCTGGCGCCCACATCCGCCGCGGCGGCGGAACTGGGCGAGAAGGCGCAGATTGAGTCGCGTACCGTGGCGAGCCTTCTGGCCGGCGGCGGATATGGGATCAGCGGCAACCATGTGCTGGTGCTCGATGAGGCAGGGCAGCTCGGAAACCGCCAGGCCTTGCGGGTCCTGGAAATCAGCCGGGCGACCGGCGCGCGCCTCGTTCTCCTGGGTGATAATAAGCAGACGGGCGCGATCGAGCAGGGAAAGGCCTTCTGGCTCATGCAGAAACTGGGAATGCAGACTGCCGAGCTTGCCGAGTCGCGGAGGCAGCAAACAGAGGCCATGCAGGAAGCCGTCGCGCATGCTCGGGCAGAAAACTATGCCGCCTCGATCGGTAGGCTCGATAAGGTGGTGAGCGGCGAGGATGCCGCCACGCTTGCCAAGGGCGTGGTCGCGGAGTGGACACGTCTCAGCCCCAGGAGCCGCGCCGCGACCAACATTCTCGTTCTCGATAATGCGTCCCGCCTCATCGTCAACAGCAAGATCCGGGAGGTCCTCCAGCGCGAAGGCGTCGTCGCGGCCGAGGAGACCCGTTTGTCGGTCCTGACGCCGGGCGGGCATAGTGACCAGGAGAAGCGGCTGGCGCGCTTCTATTCGGGCGGCCAGGTGGTGACCTTCAGCCGCGATCAGGCAGGCGCGGGCCTCGAGCGGGATGCCGAATATCGCGTTGTCGGGGTGGTGCGGGACGCGCAGGGGCGGCAACGCGTCCGATTGGTGGACGAGCAGGGACGCACTCATCTCTGGGATCCCCGCATGGCCAAATCCTCGCAGGTCAATGTGTTCGTGGACGAGCAAAGGGACCTGAGCGAAGGCGACCGCATCCAATGGCGCCTCGCATCGAGAGAGCTCATGCTCAAAAATGCGGAGCGCGGGACAATCGAGAAAATCGAGGGGAGTTTGGCAAGGATCCGCTGGGATCGCGGCAAGCGGGTGCAGACGGTCGATCTATCGAAGCACAAGACATGGGATCATGGCTACAGCGAAACCGTTTATTCGGCGCAGTCCAAGACCTATGACCGGGTTTATGTGCTGGCGCCGGTCGGGTCGCCGCTGGTGAACGGGCAGAATTTTTACACCGCGATCACCCGCGCCCGATACGGCGTAAAGCTATGGACCCAGGATCCCGAGAAACTGGTCGAGAAGCTTGAACTGCGATCGGGAGAGAAGACGTCGGGCCTCGAAGGGCTCGGACGCCTGGAGCGGGACCATCGTGATCGCCTCGCCACTCGTCATATGCGCCATCTCCAGCAGCTCAAGGAAGACCAGGAACGGGAAAGGCGTTTGCGGGCTGACCGCCAGCTTGAACGGCAGCTTCGCGCCCAAGGCTCCAGGGAACGGGGTGTGGCCGATCGCCTAGCCGATAGAGCGCAAAAGGCGTTCGAGGCGTTAGACCGCCATCTGCAATCCTTTTTGAAAGGCAGAGAGAGCGAAAGAGCCGACGCCGTCCACGCGGTCGAGCAGCGAGCAGGCGATCGGGGACAGGGGGGTGGCCGTGGCCTGGATCGCTGATCGGCGCCGCGCCTGTTTGGTCCCGCTTCTCCTGATGCTGTTGTCATGGTGCGAAGCGGCGTCAGCGGCACGGCCCCCAGAACCTGAGGTCGCACGCTGCATCCGACAAGCGGCGCGTGGGCAGCTATGGCTTGAAAAGACGCTCTGGGGATTGCGCGATCAGGAAGCCGGTTGGATTGGCGCGGAAATCCTCAACAAGGATGGAAGCCATGACCTGGGGCCCCTTCAGATCAACAGCTGGTGGGTGCCAAGGATCGCCGCGTTGCTGTCACGTCGCGAGGGCGACATCCGGCGCTGGCTGCGATTCGATCCCTGTTTCAACGCCGAGGTGGCGCGCTGGATCTTTCTCGACGCACTCAAGATGAGCGGCAATTATTGGAAGGCGGTGGGCATCTATCACAGTCCGAACGGTGCCCGCCAACGTCGCTATGCTGCTCTGGTTGCGGTTCATCTGCAGAGGCGGTTTGGGACTGCGGTGTTCGGGAGGCGGGCCGTCAAGGTGGCGCGGTAATCAACAGTACAAGGCCCCCATGCGCCAACCAAGCGTCGCGCTTATTCCTCCTGATTCGTGCCGGTTCCGTTGGTGAGCGCGTCGCTGATCATCGCCGCCAATGTTTCCTCGGCGCGACCACGAGCGGCTGCATCCCTGGAGTCCAGATCGTGACGCAGCCATTGCGGAGCGCGCTCGATAACTTTAAGATCGTAGCGTTCATTTTTTCGTCCATCCGACGAGCCTATGACGGTGGAGCGACGGCGGTGCAATAAAGCAAATCGTTCCAGTTTTGAGGGGGCTGCTGGGGTACTCTACGCGATCCCGACTTTGGCGGCTCGGGCTCGGCCATTCTTGAAAAGGCGGGCTGACGGGGTTCTGGACAAAATAGACAAGTTTGCTATATTGGTCAAAAGGACACCGATATGGCCCAGCCGCAGATTACCACCCGCCAGGATGCCCGCGATGCCGTGGCACATTTTCTTGACGCCCTGAGCGGTTCAACCCTGCTCAAATTGGCGAACATGCTCCAGCGTTCAAGTCCCGATCCCGAGCGGCTGGCGCGCAAGGTTCTCGAAGCGGCTAGCGATTCTGCGGCAACGCGCAAGCTGGCGGGCGGTGGCCTCGGCAAGCTTGTCAGCGAAGCGCAAGGGCAGTCCCGGCTCGATGCCATCACGGTTGAGGATGATCCCAGCCACCGACCGGCAACCGAGACGCTCGGGGCAGGGGAGATGGCAATAGCGCTGGGGGTTGCTCGGGCCTCGCTCGATAATTGGCGGCGAGCGCACAAGATCCTCGCCTTGCGCAAGGGCGTTCGCAACTATGTCTATCCCACGCGGCAGTTCGATCGACGCGCGCCCGTCGAGGGGCTGGACCGTGTGCGTGCGCATTTCAGCGACGATGAAACGGCCTGGGACTGGCTCGTGACTCCCAACCCCTATACCGACGGTGCAGCGCCCCTGGATCGTCTGCGCAAGGGCAAGATCGAGGAAGTGGTTCGCGTGGCGGAAGGCGCGCTGGACTATCAGTGAAGCTCGATCTGCGGCGCATCGAAGCGCGTACCGGACCGGTCGAACTGACGGGCTGGCCCCGCATTATCCCCGATCGGCACCGTGCCACCCCGGCCGGCGCGGGTTCTGGTACGAGCCGATTCTCCAGTCCCAGCGGCACGTTCCGAACGCTCTATGCCGCGCAGGATTTTGCGACAGCGCTGGCTGAAGCCGTGATTCGGGACCGCTTCGTCGGCAAGGAGCGGCGCTACCTCTATCGTCCCTATCTCGACAGCCTGCTCGCCACGGAGATATCGACGTCTGCCCCGCTGATGCTGGTCGATCTGACCGGCGCTGCTGCCTATGACATGGGCATCGATACCGATGCCAAGGGTAGCCGGTCGCATCATGCGGGGCAGGATTTTGCCGAAACACTTCACAAGCGAACGAGCGCGGACGGCATCCTTTTCTCCTCACGGCTGACCGACGCGCCCTGCGTTGCGATCTTCGATCGGGCATTTTCGAGACTGATCGCCAAGGCGCCTGTCGATCTTGTGCGCGTGGGTGCGCTCGCGGACGAGTTGGTTCGGCTCGAGGTTACGGTCCGGCGACGCAGAACCCGGTAAGCGATTGATGCACAGCCCGATTTCTGCCAGGAAATCCACACCTATGGGGGTAGGGGAAATAAATATGGTTCGATCCGACCTGGTCGTCCGGTTGATGGACGACAATCCGAATCTGACGCAGCGCGACGTCGAGAAAATCGTCGAGATTTTCTTCGGGTCGATCGTCGATCAGTTGGGCAAGGGAGGACGGGTCGAGCTTCGCGGCTTTGGCGCCTTCACGGCTCGCGCAAGCGATGCCCGGCAGGGACGTAATCCCAAGACCGGGGAAATGGTCGCGGTTCCGGCCAAGACCAAGCCGTTCTTCAAGGCGGGCAAGGCGATCGCGGTTCGGATCAGCCAGAGCAAGGTTGAGGCGTAAAGCTTCGAGCGATGCATTATGCGGATGGGGCGTTGCCCCAGTGAATTCGTATACGTGACTTGCTCCCAGTGCCGGGGCGTGCCAGCGCTACGGATCGGGCGCAGGCGGCGGCAGGTCGACCGCGCAAGGGACAGGAAGGGAAAGGCATGGAAAAGCCTCGTCAGGGCTTTGCGGGGCTGTGGAATATCAGTTTCGGCTTCTTCGGCATCCAGATCGGCTTTGCGCTGCAAAACGCCAATATGAGCCGCGTCTTCCAGTCGCTGGGGTCCAGCATCGACGACCTGTCGGCCCTGTGGATCGCGGCGCCGCTGACCGGGCTGCTGGTGCAGCCGATCATCGGCCATCTGTCCGACCGGACCTGGCTGGGCACGCTGGGGCGGCGGCGGCCTTATTTCCTGCTGGGCGCCATATTGGCGGCGATTGCCTTGCTGTTCATGCCGCGCAGCGACGGGCTGCTGATGGCGGCGCTGCTGCTTTGGATGCTCGACGCCAGCCTCAATATCTCGATGGAGCCGTTCCGCGCCTTTGTCGGCGACATGCTACGCAAGGATCAGCATGTGGTCGGCTATGCGGTGCAGACCGCGTTCATCGGCGCCGGTGCGGTGGTGGGGTCGCTTTTCCCCTATGCGCTGGATCATTTGGGCGTCGCCAATGTCGCCCCGCCGGGCGAGGTGCCCGACACCGTGCGCTACAGTTTCTGGGTGGGCGGCGCGGCGCTCTTTGGTGCGGTGCTGTGGACGGTGTTGACGACGCGCGAATATGCACCCGAGGAGATGCGCGCGTTCAGCGCGGAGGCGGAGACGCACACCGTGCCTGATCTGGCGACGCGGAACTCGTTGCCCTGTTTTGCCTGGATCGGCGCCGGCACGATCGGCGCGCTGCTGGTCGAAGCCTGGGGGATGGAAAAGGAAGTCTATCTGCTGGGCGCGTTGCTGGCCGTCTATGGCTTCGCCAGCCTGGCGGCGATCCTGCTGGCGCGTGCAGGACGGGCGGACAATATGCTCGCCCACATTGTCGGCGATGTGACGGGTATGCCCCCGATCATGCGGAAGTTGGCGGTCATCCAGTTTTTCAGCTGGTCGGCGCTATTCATCATGTGGATTCACACCACCCCGGTCGTGGCCCAATATATGTTCGGATCGGCCGACCCGGCGAGCGCTGCTTATCAGGCGGGCGGCAATTGGGTCGGTGTGCTCTTTTCGGTCTATAACGGCGTCGCGGCGGTGGCGGCATTGACGTTGCTGCCGTGGATCGCGCGACGGATCGGACAGGCCCGCACCCATGCACTGTGTCTGACAGCCGGCGCGGCGGGGTTTGCCAGTTTCCTTGTCCTGCGCAATCCCGATTGGCTGCTGCTGAGCGAAGTTGGGATCGGTATCGCCTGGGCATCGATCCTCGCCATGCCCTATGCGATGCTCGCGTCGAGCCTGCCGGCGGCGAAGATCGGCGTCTATATGGGGCTGTTCAACATCTTCGTGGTCGTACCACAATTGTTGGTGGCGACGGCTATGGGATCCATTATGAAGACCTTCTTCCCCGGCGATCCGATTTGGACCATGGCTTTCGCGGCCGCGACATTGCTGCTCGCGGCGCTGGCTTCGTTGCGAATCAGGGCTTGATGCGATTCACGACGGACAATCATTTTTCCGTGGCATCGTTCCGGCGATATCAGGTTGAATTGACGCTACGGAAAGCGTTGCATCCTGCTATGGATGCACATTTTGCAACCGCGAGAGGATGTTTCGCACTTGCAGCACGGATCGCTTCGGGGCAAAAGGAGCCTGCCTTTCAGGCATCCTCTCCTAAAACTTTCACGGGCTGGTCTTCGGATCGGCCCGTTTTTTTTAGTCGCCAAATCAAGGTTTCGACATTGGCCGTCGGGAAGGCGGGACCCGGAAAGACGCTCAGTCGACTATACCGAGAGCGGATGTCAGCGTCGGTGCGTCGCACCATCAGCATCCTGGTGCCGGGTCGCGAGCGGACAGATCAACTGATTGAGCCGGGTTTCATCCTGCACGCCCGAAGCGAAAGCGCGACAAAGCCAGTCCAGACACCGTGCCAGAAACAGCATGGCCCTCTCCCATTCTCTTATGCTCCGATCATAGCATAAGCGCGATCCGAGTGAAGGGGCCGCAAGCGAGCGCAAGCAAATGATACGGCTGAGTACGGCCATGTGTCCACTCCGTCAGGCTTGCCAATTTTTGCCAATCGGCTATCATCCCGCCATGAGCACGATGAACATCTCGCTTCCCGAAACGCTCAAAGCCTTTGTCGACGAGCAGGTCGTCGGACGCGGTTATGGCACCAGCAGCGAATATGTCCGTGAATTGATCCGCAAGGATCGCGACCGCCAGGCTCTGCGCGCGCTGCTGGTCGAAGGCGCGGCCAGCGCGCCCGGTGCACCGGCGGACGCGCATTATTTCGACAACCTGCGCGACCGGATCGCCACCGCGCAGTGAGCGGCAAGCCCGTCGTGCCCCGCGCCCGCGCGCGGGCCGACGTTGAATTGATCGTCGATCATTATTTGCACGAGGCGGGAGCCGACGTGGCGCTGCGCTTCGTCGATGCGCTGGAGGCGAGCTATGGCGCCGTGTCTGCCCGGCCAGGTGCCGGATCCCCGCGCTTTGCCCATGCACTCGACCTGCCAAGCCTGCGCAGCCGGAGCGTCGGTCGCTTTCCCTATCTGATCTTCTACGTCGAACAGCCTGACCATATCGATGTCTGGCGCATTCTGCACGCCCGGCGCGATATCGCCGACTGGCTGTTCGAAACCTGATCGCTACTGGTCCGCGCCGATCACGCGGTAGAGAAGGATGCGATTGCTAACCAGGGCGAGATCGGTCGCGATCGCCGACTGACGCGCGCTGTAGAGGGATCGCTGGCTGGTGAGCGCGGTGAGAAAGGTGTCGACACCCGCGCGATAGCGCTGGTCGGCCAGATCATAGGCGCGGCTGCTGGCCGTCACCAGCCGCTGCTGTGCCGCCTGCTGGGCGTCGACCGTGCCGTCTCGCGCCAGCGCATCGGCCACCTCCCGAAAGGCGGTCTGGATCGCCTTCTCATATTGGGCCAGATAGAGGTCGCGCTGCGCCTTGCTGTAATCGAGATTGCCCCGGTTCGCCCCGCCGAAAATGGGCAGGCTGGCCGAAGGGCTCGCCGACCAGGCGAAAGCGTCGCCGGTGAACAGGGACGACAGCGCCGAACTGGCGACGCCGATCGCGGAGGTCAGGCTGATCCTCGGGAACATCGCCGCGCGCGCGGCGCCGATATCGGCGTTGGCGGCCTTGAGCTGATGTTCCGCCTGAAGCACGTCGGGGCGCTGGAGCAGTATGTCGGACGACAGGCCGGCGGGGACCCTGGCGACGCCGGCGATCAGGCTGTCGAGCGAGACGGGGAGCAAGGTCTCCTCGATGGGAGCGCCCGCAAGCAGGTCGAGCGCGTTGCGGTCCTGCGCGACCTGGGTGATGTTGGCCGCGACGTCGGACGCCGCCTGCTCCACCGTGGTTTCGGCCTGATGCACGTCGAGCTTGCCAGCCAGACCAGCGGCATTGAGTGAACGGGTGAGGTCGAGCGTGCGCTGGGCGCTTTCTTGTGTCTGGCGCGACAGGGCCAGCAAGTCCTGGTCCGCTGCCAATGTCGCATAGGCGGTCGCCGTCTCGGCGATCAGCGTGATCCGGGTCGATCGCGCGCCTTCCTCGGTCGCCAAATAGGATTCCAGTGCCGATTCGCTCAGATTGCGCAGCCGGCCGAACAGGTCGATCTCGAACGCGCTGAAGCCCAGGTCCGCACTATAGCTGTTCTGCCGCACATCATTCTGCCGGGTGAAGCTGGCGCCGGCATCGGCGGTCAGAGTGGGCAATTGTGCGGCACGTTGCACCTTATATTGCGCGCGCGCCGACTGGACGTTGGCGAGCGCGGCGCGCAGGTCGCGGTTGTTTGTCAGCGACCGTTCGATCACGGTCTTGAGCTTCGCATCCTGCACCAGTTGCGTCCAGGCCAGGCCAGCCCTGGCGTCCGTCCGCGGCGCATAGGCATCGCCGGTGGGCAGGGCGGGGGGCACGGGTGGGGCGGGGCGCTCATAATGCGGCGCCATGTTGCAACCGGCCAGCAGCAGCGCGGCGCTCAGGGACAGACGTGCGCGGATCATGCCGGAACTCCCGCGCCGGATGCAGCGGCAGGTGGCGCGGCCTTCGGCTTGTCGCTGCCGAAGAGGCGGGCGATGGTGAAGAAGAAGAGCGGCACGAAGAAGACCGCAAGCACTGTCGCCGTGGTCATGCCGCCGATAACCGCCGTGCCGATCGCGACGCGGCTCTGGGCGCCCGCACCAGTGGCGATCGCGAGCGGAATGACGCCCGCGATGAAGGCGAGGCTGGTCATCAGGATCGGGCGGAAGCGCAGCCGGGCCGCTTCCAGCGCGGCGTCCCATGCGTTTTTGCCCTCGTGATGCGCCAGTTCGGCGAACTCGACGATCAGGATCGCATTTTTCGCGGCCAGACCCATGGTGGTGAGCAGTCCGACCTGGAAGAAGATGTTGTTCTCCAGCCCGCGCGCCCAGACCGCGATCACCGCGCCGATCAGCCCGAGCGGAATCACCAGCAGAACCGCCAGCGGGATCGACCAGCTTTCATAGAGGGCGGCGAGGCAGAGAAAGACCACCAGCACCGACAGACCGTAGAGCAAAGGTGCCTGTCCGCCCGAAAGCTGTTCCTGATAGGACAGGCCGCTCCACGCATAGCTGGTGCCGGCGGGCAATTGCTTCTGCAACTCGACCATCCGATCCATCGCCTCGCCCGAACTGGCGCCTTCGCCGGCCTGGCCCTGAATCTCGAAGGAGGACAGCCCGTTAAAGCGCGACACCGTGCTTGGCCCCATGGTCCAATGGGTGGTTGCGAAGGCCGAGAAGGGCACCATCTCGCCGGTGCTGCTGGAGCGCACCATCCAGTTGTCCAGGTCGCTGGGCAGAGCGCGATAGGGTGCGTCGGCCTGCATATAGACGCGCTTCACACGCCCGCGATCGACGAAATCATTGATATAGCTGCTGCCCCAGGCGGAACTCAGCACATCGTCGACATCGGCTTGGGTCAGACCCAGAACCGCAAGTTTTTCGGTGTCGATATCTACCTTGAGCTGGGGCGTATCCTCCAGAGATGCGGCCCGGACGCCGGCCAGCATCGGGTCTTTCGCTGCGGCGGCGAGTAGCTGATTGCGCAGATCCAGGAAGCGGTCGCGGCTGAGCCCACCGGTGTTCAGCAGTTCGAAGGTGAAGCCGTTGGACTGGCCGAGGCCGCGAATGGCGGGCGGGGTCAT
The DNA here is from genome assembly GCF_059693745.1 of Sphingobium sp. WR1. NCBI lineage: Bacteria > Pseudomonadati > Pseudomonadota > Alphaproteobacteria > Sphingomonadales > Sphingobiaceae > Sphingobium > Sphingobium sp. WR1. The sequence goes on from NZ_JCATID010000028.1 coordinate 28,412, forward strand.
CGCCAATATCTTTGCATCGCGGATCGCAGCCAGTTGCTTGGTTGTGCGGCCGGCAATTGCGCCGGCGGTGTTTGCCGCGCCCTTTCGATCATCCCAGGGGGCAAGGTTGATGAAGCCCTGCCCGACATTCTCCCCCTGCCCCTGGAAGCTGAATCCGGTCATGATGAAGGCGAATGCGACATTGTCCTTTTCGTCGTTCAGGAAATAATTCTGCACCTGGTCGATCGCCGCGTTGGTGCGGCTCGACTTGGCGCCGGCCGGCAGCGTGACCTGCACCATCACCTGCCCCTGATCCTCGACCGGCAGGAAGCTGGATGGCAGGCGCACGAACAGCAGCAGCAGCACGGCCAGCACCAGCACATAGGCGCCCCAGAACAGCTTGCGCCGGCTCATCACCTGTTCGGTGCGACGGATATAGCCGCCGGTCATCCGCTCGAACCAGCGGTTGAACTTGCCGGCCCAGCCCTTGTGGCGCTTCTCCTCGTCCGACCCCTTGAGCAGGGTGGCGCAGAGCGCGGGGGACAGGATCAGCGCGACCACCACCGACAGCAGCATGGATGAGACGATGGTGATCGAGAATTGCCGGTAGATGACGCCGGTCGATCCGCCGAAGAAGGCCATGGGCAGCAGCACGGCGGACAGGACCAGCGCAATGCCGACCAATGCGCTGCCGATTTCGTCCATCGACTTCATCGTCGCATCGCGTGGGGAAAGGCCTTCCTCCTCCATGATGCGTTCGACATTTTCGACCACGACGATCGCGTCATCGACCAGCAGGCCGATGGACAGCACCATGCCGAACAGAGTCAGCGTGTTGATGGAATAGCCGAACAGGGCGAGGATGCCGAAGGTGCCAAGCAGCACGACCGGCACCGCAATGGCCGGCACCAGCGTTGCGCGCCAGCTCTGGAGGAAGACGAACATCACCACCACGACCAGCGCGACAGCCTCGATCAGCGTCTGGATGACTTCTTCGACCGACAGTTTGATGAAGGGCGTGGTGTCGCGCGGATAGACGACCTTGAAGCCGTGCGGCAGGCCGGCGGACAGCTCCGCCACCCGCGCCTTCACCAGTTCGGCGGTCTTGAGCGCGTCGGCGCCCGGCGCCAGCTGGAGCGCCATGCCCGATGCGGGATGGCCGTTGAGGCGGGCGGAGGTGGTGTAGCTTTCGTTGCCCAGTTCGACGCGCGCGACGTCGGACAGATGGACGATCGACCCGTCGCTCTGCGTCTTGACAATGATCTTGCGGAACTGATCGGGGGTCTGGAGGCGCGCGCGCGCCGTCACCGTGGCGTTGATCTGCTGGCCGACGGGGGCCGGGTCGGCGCCGATCTGGCCGGCGGAAACCTCAATATTCTGCGCCCGGATCGCGCTTTCCACATCGGACGGCATAAGCTTGACCGCCGCCAGCTTGTAGGGGTCGAGCCAGATGCGCATCGCATATTGCGACCCAAAAATCTGCGTCGCGCCGATACCGTCCAGGCGCGCGATCGAATCCTGGAAATTATTGACCAGATAGTCGGAAATGTCGGCCTGGGTGGCATTGTCCGTTTCGTCGTAGAGGCCGACCAGCATCAGGAAATCGGTCTGCTGCTTGGTGACGGTCAGGCCCTGCTGCTGCACCGCATTGGGCAGGCGACTCAGCGCCTGCTGGACGCGGTTCTGCACCTGCACCTGCGCGGTGTCGGGATCGGTGCCTTTCTCGAAGGTGACGGTGATGCGCGATTGCCCCGTCGCCGTCGACGAGGAGGAAAAATACATGAGGCCGTCGATGCCGGTCAGCTGCTGTTCGATGACCTGGGTGACGCTGGTTTCGACGGTTTCGGCCGATGCGCCGGGATAGGTGGCGCTGATGCCCACGCCCGGAGGGGCGATGTCGGGATATTGGGCGATCGGCAGCGACAGCATGGCGCCAAGGCCCGCCAGCATGATGCCGATGGCGATGACCCAGGCGAAAATGGGCCGGTCGATGAAGTAGCGGCTCAGCACGGCGAAGCTCCTACTTCGCCGCCGCGACGGCGACGGGCTTGACCATGTCGTCGGGCTGCACCTTGTCGGTGCCTTCGACAATCAGCCGGTCGCCCGCGCTCAGGCCCGCGGTGATCAGCCATTTATCGCCGATCGCCTGAGCCGCGGTGACGATGCGGCGCTCGACCTTGTTCGCCCTGTTGACGACGAGCGCGGTCGCATTGCCCTTTGGGTCGCGCGTTATCCCCTGCTGCGGGGCCAGAATCGCGCCGGGCACCACCGACTGCGGCGCGACGACTCGGACGAACATGCCGGGCAGCAGCAGCCCGTCGGGATTGGGGAAGCGCGCGCGCAGCGTCACCGTGCCGCTGTTCACATCGACAATCGGTTCGGCGAACTCGATGCGGCCTTCCAGCGGATAATCGGTGCCGTCGTCCAGCTTCAGCCGGATGGTGGCGCTGGCGGGTAGTGTCTTGCCTGCCGCCAGCGAACGGCGCAACTGCAAGAGTTGCGTGCTCGACTGGGTCACGTCGACATAGATCGGGTCGAGCTGCTGGATGGTGGTCAGCGGATCGGCCTGACTCGCCGTCACCAGCGCGCCGGGGGTGAAGAGGGTGCGGCCGATCCGGCCGCTGATAGGCGCACGGACCAGCGTGAATTCCAGGTTCACGTTGCTGGTCTGGAGCGTGGCCCTGGCCTGCTGCACGGCCGCCTTCGCCTGCCGCGCGGTGGCGGTCACGTCGTCGCGGTCCTGCGCGCTGACGGCTTCCGTGTCGCCCAGGCTGCGATAGCGCTGCGCCCTCGCCTGCGCCGCGGCGGCCGTTGCCTCGGCGCTTGCCAATGTGGCGAGTGCTTCGTCGCGCGAGGCGCGATAGAGACGCGGGTCGATCTGGTAGAGCGGCTGGCCGGCGCTGACCATCGACCCTTCGGTGAAGAGGCGTTTCTGGATCAGGCCGGCCACCTGCGGCCGCACCTCCGACACCATGGTCGACACGGTGCGGCCGGGCAGTTCGCTCGCCACCGTCACATTCTGGGTGGTGAGCGTCACCACGCCGACTTCCGCCGGTCCTTTCTTGGGAGCCTTTTCCTGACCACATGCGGCAAGCAGCATGAGGACGGCAATCGGTGCGACCCGAAGGCTGTGAAGATGGGCGGAAGTCGGCATGGGTCGGCGTTCAGTCCTTGGGCGTCAAAGTTACGGGCCCTCGCGACGCCACCCGGAGTGGAAAGGGGGTGGATCGGGCGCACAAGGGGGAGGGGAGGGAATGTGCGCCGTTAATCCGGCCTGTCCAATCGGGCTTTCCTGCCATGATGGCGGGAAGGGTCATCGCAAGGGCTCCGCTTTGTGTCGGCGGAGGGATGCCGACGTGAATGTCATGTCCATTTTGCCTGTCACGTCATAGCGTGACTTGTTTTCCGATTGGGTCGGCGGGTCGCGGCGCGTATCGCTTTGTATCAGCCTGTATCGGCGGCAGAGGGACGCAGACTTTTCGCGCAGTCGGCGCTAGGGAGGAGCCATGGTTGACTTTGCCCTTGCCCGGCCGGCCACGGTGCTGGTGGTCGATGACGACGCAGATATTCGCGAACTGATCGTCGGTCAGTTGCGACAGGAAAATTATCGCCTGCTGTCGGCATCCAACCTGATCGATTTGCGCCAGACGCTTCGCGACGAGCCGGTCGACCTGATCGTGCTCGACCTCAACCTGCCCGATGGTGATGGATTGTCTCTGTGCCGAGAATTGCGGGCCGAAGGCGCCGAGGTGCAGATCATCATGGTCACTGCACGCGGCAGCGCGATCGACCGTGTGCTGGGGCTGGAACTGGGCGCGGACGATTATCTGACCAAGCCGTTCGAACCGCGCGAACTGCTGGTGCGCATCCGCAATCTGCTGCGGCGGGCGCGCAGTGAGCCCACATCGCGTGGCGGGGCAATGCGCTATGCTCATTTCGGACCGTGGCGGTTGGACTTGCAGCAGCGGCGGCTGGTCGCGCCCGACGAGCGGCTGGTGATGCTTTCTTCCGCCGAGTTCCGCCTGCTTAGCCGCTTCATCGAGGAACCCAATGTCGTGCTGGCGCGTGAAACGTTGCTGCCCGAACGCCGTGCGACGGCAGCCTTCGACCGGTCGATCGACCTTCAGGTCAGCCGGCTGCGTCAGAAGCTGGCCGCGATCCGGGGCGGGGACGAACTGATCCTGACCGTGCGTGGCGAAGGCTATGTGCTGGCGAGCGGGGTCGACTATTCATGATCCCCCGGTCGGTGCAGCGCGTGCGCGCTTTCTTCGGCACGATGGCGGGGCAGATCTTCCTGATCCTCACCGTCGGCATGTCGGTCGCCGCGATTATCGCGCTACTGGTTGCAGAACAGGCACGCCATCGTGATTTCGAGCGGGTGCGGCGGCAGCGCGTGGTGGCGAGCGCGGTCGACATCGCCGCCCGGCTGCGGCGCGATCCCGTGCAGGTCGGGGCGATGATGGCCGCGCACAATATCGTCGGCGCCTATCCCGAGCCGGAGGGGGTTGCGATTGGCGAGCCTGACGCCGACCTGGAAGCGGCGTTGAAGGAGCGGTTCGGCAACCAATCGCAGCCCGAGGCGGGGCAGATTCCGGTAGGCCTGTGCTTCCCGCCGAAGGAACGGAAGGACCGTGCGGCAGGGCTGATCGACGCGCCGAAGCCCGATTGCTGGGTCGTGCGGTTTACCGACATTGGCGGCCAGCGGCGCGCCATGGCGCTGACCTTTCCCCGTATCGCCAAACCGCCCAGCACCGTGTTCAATCCGCTTTACCTGCTGGTGATCATTGCCGCATCGGCCGGATTGGCGATATTGGTTGCGCGCTTCGTGTCCAAGCCGCTGCGACGGCTGGAGCGTGCGGCGGAATCCTTTTCCCTCTCGCTCGACCCGGAGGAAATACCGGCCACCGGCCCGGAGGAGGTGCGGGCGGCGCTTTCGACATTCAACCTGATGCAGCGCCGCGCCCGCGCCGGTTTCGCCGAACGCACGCAATTGCTCGCCGCGATCAGTCACGACCTTCAGACACCGCTTACCCGAATGCGATTGCGGCTGGAACTGGTTGAAAATATGGAGTTGCGTGATCGGCTTCTGGTCGATCTTCAGGCGATGCAGACCCTGGTGCGGGAGGGGCTGGATCTCGCCAGCAGCACCGAATCCCGTGAGGAATGGTCGGTGGTCGATGTCGATTCCCTACTTGCCAGCATGGTCGAGGATGCCCAGGATCTGGGGCAGCCGGTGCGTTTTTCGGGCGGCTGTGGCGGATCGGCGCGCGTGAAGCCCAATGCGCTGACCCGCTGTATCGCCAATCTGGTCGACAATGCCGTCAAATATGGCGGCAGTGCGGAGATCGGTTGCGCGCGCGCGGGCGGGCGGCTGTTGATCCAGGTTCGGGACCATGGTCCCGGTATCGCCGCGGACCAGATCGACCAGATGTTCGAACCCTTCACCCGTGGCCCCAGCGGCCAGCCGGGCGGGCGGCACGGCACCGGGATCGGGCTGACCATCGTCCGGTCGCTGGCGATGAGCTTCGAGGCGTCGGTACGGCTGCGCAATGCGGAAGGCGGCGGCGTCATCGCGACCATCGACATGAAGGAATGACGCTCAGGCGCGAAGGATAAGGCCGGCGAGAATGAGCAGGCCAGCCACGACCAGTCCCGGTCGTAGCCAGGCGGGCCGGTAGGTGAGGCCGAGCATGAGGAGGCCGCCGACCAACGGCAACAGTCCGCACCAACTGACCAGGCCGACCCCGCCCTGCCAGAGTGGCGTGATGCTGCACAGGGACAGTACCAGCAAGCACCATCCGCCTGGTGCGAGCAGCGGCGCGACAGCGGGCTGGTGCCACGGACCGGCAAGCGCCCGGCGGTGGCGATCCATGCTGGCGGCCAGCGCGAACAGACCGAGATAGAGAAGTCCAGCGGTGACGATCATGCCGGTACCGCCCGTCGCCGCGTCACGAGGGGCGCCTGCTTCCGTCGCAGTTGGCGCAGGATGACCGGCAGCAACGCGCCCGCAATGGCCAGCAGCATCAGGTTGACGATCGCCATGAGCGGCTCGTCGGCCCAGATCGGCCCCAGCAGCGCGGTGCATAGGCAGGCGATGGCGAGCGCGCCGAGCAGCAACGGCCAACCGATGGCCGGCGGCAGGAACAGGCCCGCTAGGACGGCTGCTCCTGCCGTCCAGAGCGCGGTCGACACTTCCGCTTCGGCGCGGGCTGCGATGCCGAGCGGCAGCAAGCGGTTGGCCAGCAGGAAGGCGACGGCGCCGATCGGCACGCCGGTCAGCACGCCGACATTCAGCCGTTCGAGGATGCGATTGCCGATCGAGAGCGGGGCGCGCTCCCGGCGCTTGACGATCCAGAGGATCATGCCCGTCGCGATCGCCAGCGTGAGCATCGCGCCGCCCAGGAAATAGAGCCAGCGGGTGAGCGACGGCGCGAAACGTGCCATGTGCAGGCCGTAGATGGTCTGATAGGTGCGGATGCCCGCTCGCCCCTCGGTCCAGACCTTGAGCGTCCTGCCGGTCGCGCCGTCGAAGCTGATCTCGCCGGGCATATAGCCGATGGCGTCGGCATCCGACGGATAGACAGTGACGACGGCGCCCTTGTCGCCCGGATTGAAGACATTGACGCGGCCGATCGGCGTGCCGCCGAAATGGCGCTGCGCCGTCGCCAGCATCGGCGCAATCGGCGCGAGCGGCGCCTTTTCCCCGGTTGCGGCGCGCGTCACCGACCCCGGCGTCAGATCGGCATATAGGGTGGCGACATCCTCGCCATAGGCCGACACGATGCCCCATGGCAGGTTGAGCGAGGCCAGCGTCAACAGACCGGTGAAGGTGATCATGATGTGGAACGGCATGGCCAGCACGCCCAGCGCATTATGGCCGTCAAGCCAGCTGCGCTGCCCCTTTGCCGGGCGGAAGGTGAAAATATCCTTGAAGATGCGCTTGTGGGCGATGATGCCGGTGACGAGCGCGACCAGCATCATCATCGCCGCCAGCGACGCGAGCAGCCGGCCCCAGGGATAGGGCAATTCCAGTTCGAAATGGAGGCGGTAGAAAAATTCGCCGCCCAGCGTCTCGCGCAGGACCGGCGTGCCGGTCAGCGGGTCGAGCGCCTGGGTCAGATATGTCCCGTCGCTGTCATAGGTCGCCTCCACCGTATTGGCGCGGCCGTCCGGCGCGGCGAGATACCAGCCGGTCGACCCCGTCGTATTGCGTTCGAGCCAACGGGTAGCGGCGAGGATCGCGTCGGCGGGCGGGGTCACCGCCACCGTTTCCGGTCGCATCCAGCGGCTGATTTCCGACTTAAACACGGTGAGCGTGCCGGTGAGGCACATGATGAAGAGGATATGGCCGAGCAATAGCCCGGTCCAGCCGTGCAGCCAGGCCATGCATTGGCGCGCGCCGTCGCGCACCATGTTTGTCGCGCTGCTCATGCCACCGGCCCGGCCAGCCAGGCGATGAGCGCGAGCAGGCCGGAGGCCAGCGCCACGCCCGCCAGCGCACGCCAGGGGCCACGCGCCAGAAAGGCCCAGATCGTTATCGCGGGTGCGACCAGATAGGCGATCATCGTGGCACTCGTCACCGCTTCGACCCGGCTCATCGGCAGGGTGCGGGCCAGCATGGCCGCCACCAGCGCGGCCACCAGATAGGCGCCGACCGTCCCGGCCAGGGCACGCAGCGCGACATTGCCGCGATAACGCCACCCCTCCTGGCGTCGCTTCGCCCCGACCCTCATGCCATCAATACTCCACACTCAGCGTCGCCAGCACATTGCGCGGCGGCGCATAATAGGCCTGGCCCCACATCAGGCTGTTGAGATAGCGCCTGTTGGTGACGTTGCGGACATTGATGCTGGCGCGAACATGATCGACGACACGGACGCCTGCCATCAGGTCGAGCACGGCATAGCCCCTCTGCCGATAGGTGCCGACATCGACCGCGGTGCGGATCGCATTCTGCCAGCGCAGCTGGGCGCCCAGCTTCAGGTCGTTGAATTCGGGCAGGCGATAGGTGCTGGACAGTTTCAGCGTCTGGGTCGGCAGCCAGGTGCGTGTGTCGTTGCCATCCGGGTCTTCGATATCGAGCCAGGTATAGCCGCCGCTTAGCGACCAGTTTTCCGTGATATGCCCCGCAATCTCCAATTCGAATCCCTTGGACGTGGTATCGACTCCGCGATAATAGCTTTCATTTGCAGGTCCAGCACTATCCGGGCCGAACACGCCCGCAAATTCGGCCAGCCCGTTCTGCTTCGCGCGGAAGATGGCGGCAGTGGCGTAGAGCCTGCCGTCCAGCCATTCGCTCTTTACCCCGGCCTCGATGCTCGTCCCCTTGGCGGGATCGAGCCGGACATTGTTCACATCGACTTCGGTCTGCGGATTATAGATGTCGGTATAGCTGGCGTAGAGCGAGACATTGGGCGTCAGGTTCATGACCAGCCCGGCATAGGGGCTGAGCTTGCTATCCTTGCGATAAAGGTCGCTGTCATAGCTGTTGCCGGTGGATTTCAGCCACATGGCGCTGGCCCCGACGACGGCCTTGAGATTGTCGGTCAGGTTCAGGTGCGCAGCGCCATAAGCGCGGGTCAGCCTGTCGGTGCTGCGGCCCGCGAGATAGGTGTCAGCAAAGGCGGGTTCGGCGATCGATCCCTGATCCCATTGGCTGACCGGCGGGTAGACGATATCCTCGGATGAGGCGCCTTCATATTCCCAGCCGTCCCGCTTGGCGGTGGACAGGCCGAATGCCAGGCTATGTTCGCGACCGAACAGGCTGACCGGGCCGGACGCGTAGAAATCGCCCAGATATTGCTTGTAATCGGACGGATAAAGCCCCGCCATGCCATGGACGCCCAGGCCGGTGACTGGATCGGGCGTGCCATAGGCATACAGCAGCTTGGCGTTTTCCTCGAACCTTTTATAGGTAAAGACGCCCTTCACCGACCAGCCATTGGCGAATCCATAGGCCAGTTCGGCGAAGGCTGTGGTATCGGTCGTGTTCCAATAGGTCCAGTCGGCCGAGGTCGATGCCGAGCGCGGATAGGCGACATGCGTGCCGTCGCTATAGACCAGCGGCAGCGCCCCCCAGAGCACACCGTCGCTGTTATTTTCCTGGCGGCTATAGCCGACCGTCGCCTTGAGCTGCGATGTTACCTGCCAGCTGACGATGCCGCTCATCACGTCGCGATTGTTGCGGTTATAATCCAGATAGGAGTCGCGCTCCTGATGGGCGTAGGTGACGCGCGCCGCCACCGTGTCGGTGATGGGCACCGACACATCGCCTTCCGCGCGCCACAGATCCCAGGAGCCGAGCTGTACGCTGCCCTTGGCCTGGAAATGATCGAGCGGCCGCTTGCGCACATAGTTGATGGTCGCGGACGGATTGCCGATGCCGGTCAGCAGCGCATTGGCACCGCGGATCGTCTCGACATTCTCGAACAAGGCCGTGTCGAGATCGCCGAACTGGATGCCCCAGATCAGCGGCAGACCGATGCCGTCCAGCTGGAAGCTGGTGATGTCGAAGCCGCGCGAATTGAAATAGGTGCGGTCGGTTTCGACCCGCTCGACATTGATGCCGACCGCCTGCGCCAGCAGGTCATTGACGTTGGTCAACGCAAAATCGTCGATCCGCTCGCGATGGATGACGCTGATCGATTGCGGCGTTTCCCGCAGGGTTAGCGACAGGCCGGTGGCGGAGGTGATCGCCTGGTTCGCCACGCCTGTAACGACGATGCTGGATTCGTCGCCAACCGCAGCGCCCGCGTCTGCCAGGGGCGCCGCCAGCGCCTGGCCGGCGGGAACTATGGCGACGGCGCCGGCCAGAAACAAGCGGCGCAGATGGCGATACATGGGCTTCCCCCAGATGGATGTGACTTGCGCGCTCCGTTAGAGGAAGAAAGGAATGCGAGTCAATCGCATTAGCATTTTACGGAATAGGGCGGCATCTGCCGTCTTTCACTCTATGCGACTGCCGATCATGGCATGGGCGCTGCGGTCGATGGACCAGAGCAGCGCCGTCTTCACCGGATCCCAGTCGATCGCCTGGCCGGGCGACGCGAAGCCGATCGTGCGACGCAGCTCCAGCGTCGATCCGGCATCGGGCAGCGCCAATTCGTAGATTTCCGGCCGGTCATGACCCGCGACATACAGGCGCCCGTCGTTGCTCCAACTCAGGCCGGAACAGCTTTTTGGCGCGAACCGCGCAAGCACGGCAGGCGGGAAGGTCCAGGCCGCTTCCTGCCGGAACTGATCGTCCATCCGTGCCAGCAGCGTGTAGCGATGGTCGCGGCCTGGTTCGCCGCCCTTGCCCGCATAATTGGCGAAGACGGCCCACCATTTACCGGCATGACGATCCATCACGGTCAATGATCCGGGCCCAAGCCCCAGGCTGACGGTGCGCAGATGTCGCAGCGTCCGCGTGTCGAAAATCTCGACCGCGCTGGTCTGCGGCACGGCCGGATAGTTGGACGCGGCGCATATCAGCTCGCGCGCCGCCACGGTGCAGCTGTTCATATGCGGGAAGAGGCGGCGCTCGCCCTGCCAACTGGCGACACGGCGGCCGTCGGCGATGCGATATTTGCCGATCCGGTCATTATCGATCGCATAGACATGAGTGCCGTCCGACGCGACGCCCTGGTTCGCTTCGGGCGCGGCCAGCCGGATCGCCACGGGCGCGGGCGGCGGCGACGGAGCGTCGGTCCCGTCCTGGGCAGCCGCCATGGCCGACAAGGTCAGGCCGGTTCCGATGGCAAAAGTGGAAAACAGGCGACCCGTCATGCTACTGCTCCCGTCATGAAGCGCGGAGCGATAAGCGGGGAAGGCTACAAAAAAATGGCAGTCAGAGGGCAAGGCTCGCCGACAGCATTACGCTGCGGGCCTGATCCTGCGCGCGCAGGCCGAGCGGCGCAACGGGGCTGGTGAAGATGCTGCTGGCGAGCCGGTCGGGATCGGCGAGGCGCAGGCCGATGGTCAATCCCGGCGCGGCCGCCGGCTGGCAACTGACCGCGGCCGAAACGCGGATCGGGCGGTCATGCAGGTCGGTCGGCGATAACAAGGCGGGCGTTGTGGCTCGTGCGGCGCGCAGACTGGCGCGCCATGGCCCGGCTTGCCAACGCCCTTCGGCCGCGAATTGCGTCTCATGCGCCGTGCTGCCCTCGACCCGGTCGACAATGGCGCGGCCATAGCGCAGCGACCAGCTGAAATGGGGCGTCAGGCGGTGCGTAGCGGTCAGAATGCCGCCGCGCAGGTCGGCCGAACCGCGATTGAACGGCAGCGCGCTGCCGTCCGCGAAGGCCAGGCGATCACTGAGTCGCCCACCATAGAGGTCCAGTGACATGCGTAGCGCGGGCGTCACCGCCCAATCGGCGCCAAAGGTGAGGTGGCGGTGCCGTTCTGGGCGTAGTTCCCCCTGCAAGGCGCGAAAATCCTCGCGCGTCAGCGCCAGTGGACCGCTCATGCCGATATCGGCGTAGGCAAGCAGGCTTTCATCATAGGCAGCGCGTAGCAGCAGGTCGCGTCCCGCTGCCCAATGCAGGGCGGCATACGGTTGGAACCAATCCTTTGAGCGCAGATTGGCGTTGGTATAGGCAGCGGTCGCATTGGCGTTGCGGTTGCTATATTTGCCGCCCGACCAGCCGAGGCGCAGGGTCGCGCGATCATCCACCGGAAGCACGCCTTCGACTCGAAGCGTCCGGACGCGCGTGCGGGAAAGATGCCCTGCGAGGGGCGTGGCGGCGCGCGCGCCGCTCTCACGCTGCTGCGAAAACTGCATCGTCTGCCGCGCGATGCTGAAGGTCACGGCCGCCTCGTCACGGGCCGGCGGCGCGTCCGTCGACATGAGCGGCGCCGCGCGCCGCAACCGGGCCGGGACGCGCAGCAGCGTGAGCCGTACCGGCGGTTTCAGCGTGAAGCGGGCCGTCTGGTCGATCGAGTGGATCTGCGCGAGCGCAGACGGGCAAAGGCAGGGCAAAAGGGCGAGACCGGCGAGCAGCGGCTTCATGGCCGCGCCTCCACCGTCAAGGCCGCCAGGCGGACGCTCGTCTCCTCCGGTTGACCGGTCGGAGCATAGGTTAGGGCATAGCCATAATGGTCGGAAAGCGGTGCGCCGTCCGCTTCCTGGCCGAAGGGAACCACCGCCTGCGCCACCGCCATGGGGCGACCGCTGGCATCGCGGGCGAACAGCCAGTCCTTGGCGCGTTCGGCCGAGGCGTTGAGGTCGGCGCGATCGGCCTGGCCGGGCAGGGTCAGGGCGCGGCGTATGCCGCCAAGGGTCGGCGTGACGAAACCCTGGCCAGCGCGCGCCCATCGACCGAAGAAGGCGGCGTTGCGGGCGGGATCGCCACCGATATTCATGTCTCCGCCCAGGATCAGCGTCTGTCCCTGGGGCACCTGCGTCCGCACGAACTCGGCCAGCAGCCCGACCTGCCGCGCGAAAGCCTGCTGCGAACGGGCAATGGATACACCCGCCGCCTTGCGCGCGTTGAGGTGGGTGTTGACGATGCTGACCGGTGCGGCAAAGCCCGGCACCGCGAGATGCGCGACCAGCACCCCCTTGTTGGCGAGGCAGTCGAACCCGGCGCAGGCAAAGGCGGGAAAGGCCATGCGTGTCTGTCCGACGATCGGATAGTCGGACAGGATCAGCAGGCCGCTGCCGAAGCGCTTGCCCATCGCCTCGCCTCGATCCCAGCGCCCTTGCGCCAGATAGGCGCGATCCTGCGCCGTCGCGGTCAGGGGGGCGATCGATGCGGCGTCCGGGCCGGCGGCGACATGGGCATAGCCGGCGCGTCGAGCGATGGCGGCGGCTTCCGGGGTGAAGGCTTCCTGGAGCAGAACGACATGCGGTTGCCGCCCTTCACGGCGCAGGCTGGCCAGCCGGTCGCCGATCTTCGCCAGCGCCTCCTCCCGCCCCCAGGCGATCGGCCAGGGCAGACCCTTCACATTATAGGTCATGACCGACAGGCGCCCGTCGGCCGGCGCGACGGCGTTCAATCCGTCAAGAGCGGCGTAGGCAACGGGTCGGCTGCCGGTCGTTCCGGTCGCGGCCATTACCGTCAGGCTCGCGAACAAGAATGTGCGCAAAAGCTTCAGCATGATCAAGACCCCCGCCGACGCGCATAGCGCGGCTTTGGGTCATGTCCGCGAAAGTAAAGCGGCAGGGATATGAAAGTTCAAGGACGTCTTTCTTCATGAAAAAGACGCTGCCCTGTCATGAAAAGTGCCTGTCGGTCAGTCCTGCAAGTCTTTCCAGCCACTTATGAAGGCGTGGGCGGCGTCGCCGACCTGCTGCGCGGTGGCGCCGGGCTTGTAGAGAGCGGAGCCAAGGCCGAATCCGTTCGCGCCCGCCTGGCGCCATGGTCCCATATTGCCGGGGGTGATGCCGCCGACGACCAGCACCGGCAGATCCTTGGGGAAGACGGCGCGCTGCGCCTTGAGCACGGCGGGGGTGGCGGCTTCGGCGGGAAAGAGCTTGAGCGCGGTGGCGCCGGCCTGGACCGCGGCGAAGCCTTCGGAGGGAGTGAAATAGCCGGGCATGGAAATCATGTCGGCCTTCGCCGTCGCCGCGATGACGGCAAGGTCGCTGTTGGGCGAGATGATGAGCTGCCCGCCCACATCCTGCACCTGCGCGACCTGCTCCGTCGTCAGCACGGTGCCGGCGCCGACCAGCGCCCGCCCCGCGAAACGGCGCGCCAGCCTGCCGATACTGTCGAGCGGTTCCGGCGAGTTCATCGGCACTTCGATCAGGGTGAATCCGGCCGCGACCAGCGCATCGCCGATCGGCTCGACCTCGTCCGGTCGGACACCGCGCAGGATCGCGACCAGCGGGCAGCTGGCAAAAGCGGTGGCGAAATCGAGGCTCATGACAGATACTCCCAAAGGCGGATCGCGCCGGCGATGAAGGCCGCGTGACTGTCGACCGGCAGCACCGTGCCGCCCAGTTCGGTAATGGCCCGGCCGTAGAGCGAGCCCAGAGCCGGGTCGGCCAGCAGATGGACGTCGCCTTTCCCCGCATGGGCGGCGCAATCGGCGCCGATCAGCAGGCCGCTGACATAGGATGCGGCCTCTTCGCGGTCGCGCAGCCCGAGCAGGCTGGCGGGACGCACGCCGAAGAGTGAGGCAAGCAGATCGCCGTGCGCGCCGTCCCGCACACCTTGCGCAAAGGCGTCGCCGGGCGTCACCTCGCCGGTCATCTCCTGGCCGATCAGGGCATGATTTTTCAGCAGCGCGAACATCTCGCCGGTCATCGCGGTGACGAAGGCGGACAGGACGCCCTCCTCCATCCAGGCCCATTTGCAATGGGTGCCGGGCTGGCAGAGCAGCGCGTCGGCAGGCGCCATGCCGGCAGCGATCGCGCCCAGAAGCTGGACCTCTTCGCCGCGCATCACGTCCCCGCGTCCGTCCGCCATATGGCGGACGCCGGGGATGATGAGCACGCCCTCCATCGGCCGCACCACGGCGGCGGCGAGCGTCTCCAGCGTCGCGGGGGTGGAGACATAGCCCGCATCCACCCAACCGCGGTTGGAGCCCACCATGCCGGCGAGCACCACCGGCGCGCCGCCATGCCGGTCGCGCAGTCGGGTCACTTCCTCTTCGAAGCCGCCGGATGGCACCGTCGTCACACCGAGCGAATCCCGCTCGGTTCCAACAGCGACGCCGTTGTCGATGCGATAAGCGCGGCGATTGGTGGTGCCCCAGTCGACGGCGATGAAAGTCTGCTGCCCCATATATTGTCTGATTATATCGGGGCGGCGATTTAGGCAACCTGTCAGCGTCTGATGATGAGCAACCTCGGTCGCTCGACGGCGCCCGCGGGTTCTGATCTTTGTTCGTTCGCGTGAACGGAACAGCCTATTCGAAGAAGGCCACCGCCCGCACTTCTATGCTGGACCGGGTTTTCGTGTCCGGCAGGCTGGTATCGTGGAAAGCGGTATGGGGACAGCGCCAGGTGACATCATGGTCGCTGTCCTGGAATTTGAACAGCAGTACGTCGTCGACCGCCATGTTGGAAAAATACCACCAGCGATGGCGGGGGCGGTGGCGGAAGATGGAGGCGGCGATCATCTGCTCTTCGCCCGCGACCGGGGCGGTCAGTGCATCGCCGGTCGGCAGTTCGTCCACCACGAACAAGGTGTTGGACGTCGCTTCCTCGTCCGATACGGTGCGGCCGTCGCACACGGCCAGAGGCCAGTCCTGCGGGCCGGGGGAGAAACTGCGCCAGAAGCTGACGCAGACATAGCGTCGATAGCCTGGACCGTCCGGGAAGGCGGCGGCATAGGCGCGTTCGGCGGCGCGGCGGCCGGTGATCTCATCATAGTCGACATGCGCCTCGCCCGCAGGCGGCTGGATGCCGCCTTCGTGACGGTAATCTTCCACCTTCTCCTGCGCGCGGGCGGTGAGATCGGCGGAAGTGCGGATCATCCAGCCGCCCACCGACACGCAGGACGCGCCGGTGAGCGCCCTGATCGCTTCCTCGCATTCGCGCGGATAGTGTCGGTCGACTTCCTCCTTGTCGAAAAAATCGTTGATCGCGCTGCGATGCCTGCCGAGCAGAAAGCCATGGGTGTCGAAGCGGAAATGGTCACGCATAGGTGTGCCGTCGCGCACGATCATGCGATGTTCGCTATAGCGGCCGGTGTTGATTTCCACCCCCTGCGATACATAGCGGCGGGTGACGAAATCGCCTTCGTCGAGATAGCGGATCAGTGCGGGAGCCTGCCGCGCGCTGTCCTCTATATCGGCATCGATCGGCAGGCTCGCCATCAGGCCACCTCTTCGGGCAGGGCGCCGATGACCGACTTGACCTCCAGAAACTCCTCCAGCCCGAACTTGCCGAACTCCCGGCCATTGCCCGACTGTTTGTAGCCGCCAAAAGGCATGTCGAAGGCGAGGCCGCCCGCATTGACGAACACTGCGCCGGCGCGCAGCCGGCTGACGAATTTGGCGGCATGGGCCGGGTCGCCGGCGACATAGGCGCCCAGGCCATAGGGCGTGTCGTTGGCGATGCGGATCGCGTCCTCATCATCCGCATAGGGCATGAGGACGAGGACGGGGCCGAAAATCTCCTCTTTGGCGATGGTCATGTCGGGCGTGACATTGGCGAAGACGGTGGGGCGGACATAGCTGCCCGCGTCCAGCCCTTCGGGCCGGCCGGTGCCACCGGTGACGAGCGTCGCGCCTTCGTCGATGCCGGTCTGAATGAGGCTTTGGATGCGGTCCCATTGCCGCTGGCTGACGACCGGGCCGATATGGTCGCCCTCCTGCTGCGGATCGCCGACCTTCTTCGCGGCGAAGAGCGCGCCGACCTTTTCCGCGGCCTCGTCATGCTGGGAGCGATGGACGAGCATCCGGGTCGGTGCGACGCAGCTCTGTCCGCTGTTGAGCAGCACGCCGCCCGCGCCGCCGGGCAGCGCCACGTCGAGCGGCGTGCCTTCCAATATGATGTTGGGCGATTTGCCGCCCAGTTCCTGCGCGACACGCTTGACCGTATCGGCAGCGTTCTTCGCCACCATGATGCCCGCGCGGGTCGAGCCGGTGAAGCTGACCATGTCGATGTCGGGATGTCTGGCCAGCGCGGTGCCTACGCCTTCGCCGTCACCCTGTACGAGGTTGAAGACGCCGGCCGGCACGCCCGCTGCGTCCATCACCTCGGCGAAGATGGCGGCGCAACTGGGCGCTTCTTCGGAGGGTTTCAGGATCATGGTGCAGCCAGCGGCCAGCGCCGGTCCGACCTTGGCGACGATCTGGTTCATCGGCCAGTTCCAGGGGGTGATGAGCGCCACCACGCCGATGGGTTCGCGCACGACGCGGTTATTGCCGATCTTCTCGCCGAATTCGTAATTTTTGAGCGCCGCCAGTGCCTGGCCCAGATGACCGAGGCCCGAACTCGCCTGCGCGGTCTGGGCGATGGAAATAGGGCAGCCCATTTCGGTGGCGATGGCGCGGGCAATGTCGGGAACGCGCTTCTGATATTCGGCGATGATCCGTTCGATCAGGGCGATGCGCTCCTCCCGGCTGGTCCGGGAGAAGGTTTCGAAGGCACGACGCGCGGCCTTCACCGCCGTGTCGACATCGGCGGCGGTGCCCAGGATCAGGTCGGCGGTGCTACGGTCGGTGGCGGGGTTGATGACGGCGATGGTGCGGCCGCCCTGGCTGTCGACCCATTGGCCATCGATATAATGCTGGAGCGTGTTGGGCATGGCTATGTCCTTATGCGGGGAGGAGGCCGAGATCGGCGTCGGTGGCGGGCGCGCCCCATTTGTCGCGCGGCGGCAGGGGTCGGCTGTGCCAGGGGGGATCGAGGGCGAAGCTGGAGATGCTGCGGCCTTCGGGAAGGCGACCATTGCCGCCGCCCTGGGCATAATCATAATAGAGCGTCATCAGCTCGCGATGGCTGTGATGGCGCTGTGCAACGGGATGCGACAGGCAGGCCTCGCGCCAGCGCAGCAGCCGGTTCAGGTGTTGCGGGATCTGATAGCCCTCATAATAGTCGAGGAACCAGAGCCGCTTGAACATTGGTGTGAAGGCGACCTCCGCCCAGCCGAAGCGATCGAACAGATAGTCGCCGTCGGGCGCATAATGGCGGAGATAATCGTCCAGCCGGACATATTGGGCGTCGACCTCGGCCTTGTGCTCTTCGCGCCTGGCCGGGTCGCGGTTCAGGATCATGCGATAGCCCGCGCTGGTTAACTGGCCGTCGGTCGTGCACAGCATCGCCTCGACCGCATGTTCATAAGGGTCTTGTCGCGCCACCTGGGGATCGGGAAAACGATCCTCGACATAGCGCATGATGACCATGCTTTCCTTCAGCGTCTCGCCATTTTCCAGCTCTAGCGCGGGGAGCGATGTGGTGCCGCGCGTCTTGGCGAGCAGCCAGTCGGGACGCGGCTGCGATATGTCGATCTCATGATCGGCCATGATGCCGTGCAACCCCTTGAGGTCGAGCAGCAGCTCGATCCGTTCGGAAAAGGGGCAGCCGGGGATATGATACATGCGCAGTTGCCCGGCGGGCGGTTCGTCCTGCCAGCCCATGGATCAGGCCGCCGTCGCTGCGGCGCGGGGCGGCATTTCGCTCTGCGATCTGGCGAACATGGCCTGGGCGGCGGGGCGGGCGTTGATGCGATCGATCCAGGCGACCAGATGCGGGGTCGCGTCCTGGTTGACGATGTCCGCGTAGCCGAACTGCATCCCGTTCGCGATCGCGAAGTTGCAGATGTCGGCCAACGTATAGTCCTCGCCTGCCAGCCAGGGGCTTTGCGAGAGGCGCTTTTCGAGGCGGTCGATCGACACACGGATTTTGCGCATTTCCTCGTCCAGGACCGCCTGGGGGAAGCCGGCGCGAGCGCTACGCCATTTGACCTGCTGTTCGGGAACGGGGATACGCTTCACCTTGTCCTCGAATTCCTCGTCGGACAGCTTGCGCGCCATCGGGCCGATCATCCGCTCCCAGCCGATGGTGGACACGCACCAGCAGAAATATTCGTCCACCCATTTGGTCCAGACCCGCATTTCCGCGATCTGCACCGGATCGATCGGGCGCAGGCGTAGCGCGTCGGGGAAGGCGTCTTCCAGATATTCGCAGATGACGGTCGATTCTATGGCCGTCATGATCCAGCGCCGGCACCTGCCCGCGCGGGTTGATCGCCTTGAACCAGTCTTCATGATGTTCGAACCGGGTCGGGTCGACGAAGCGGGGGGTGAATTCCAGCCCCTTTTCATAGAGGGCCAGCAGGGGCTTCAGGCTATTGGCGGCCGGACCGAAGCTGTAGAGCGTCAACATGCGCTGTTCATCCTCACCTTATGGTTATGGCGTCTGATGCGCCTTCGGGCATGAAACTGGCCGGCGATCGCGCAGGCCGCAAGTCGTCTGTCGATACTATCAGTGATGCTACCCGGCAGAAGATGCCGCTCAACCTGTCAGTTTCAATGATAGCGCCGCCACTCGTCTTGTAGCGGTGCCAAGGCTTTGCTTTGGATGGGGAAAGAAAAGCCGGAGAATAGGATGCTGGAACTGCTGACGTCGGAAACGCCCAACGGCTGGAAGGTATCGATCCTGCTGGAGGAACTGGGCGTGCCCTATCAGGTGACGCCGATCTCGCTGACCGACCGGGTGCAGAAGCAGGACTGGTATGTGGCGCTCAACCCCAATGGCCGCATACCGACCCTGGTGGATCATGATGCCGGAGACTTCGCCATCTTCGAATCCGGCGCGATCCTGCTCTATCTGGCGGAGAAATTCGGGCACTTCATCCCCGCCGATCCGCAGGACCGCAGTCGCGTCATCCAATGGGTCATGTGGCAGATGTCCGGCCTTGGCCCGATGATGGGGCAAGCGACCGTGTTTAACCGCTATTTTAACGAGAAACTGCCGTCGGTGATCGACCGCTATGTGCGTGAAAGCCAGCGCCTGTTCGAGGTCATGGACAAGCGGCTGGAGGATCGCGACTATCTGGTCGGCGACTATTCGATCGCCGACATCGCCTGCTTCCCCTGGGTGCGGGGGCATGACTGGGCCGGCGTCGACATGAGCGGTTTTCCCCATCTTCAGCGCTGGTTCGACAGGATTTCAGCGCGGCCCGCGGTGCAGCGCGGGCTTCTTGTCCCGATCCCGCCGACCCCCGAGGAGATGGCGGAAAAGACTATAAATCAAGGAAAGACCATCCTCGCGTGAACGCCTTTCTCCAGCGGATCGTCCGCATCGAATGGGGGCATTGCGACCCCGCCGGCATCGTCCATGCGCCACGCTATTTCGATATTTTCGGGGAGAGCACGATGCTGTTGTTCGAGCGCGCCGGCCTGCCCAAGAAGCGCGAGATGATGGCGACCATGCCCTTTGCCGGTTTCCCGATGGTCGACGTGTCGGCGCGGTTCTTCGTGCCGACGGCCTATGGCGACGATGCGCTGGTGGAGGCGGGCGCGCCGGTCTTCGGCAATAGCAGCTTCGCCGTGGCGCACCGACTGTCGCTGGACGGGAAACTATGCGTGGAATGCACCGAAAAGCGGGTCTGGACCGTGCCGGACGCCAGCCGGCCGGGTGGCTTGCGGGCGGAGCGCGTGCCGGACGCGGTGCGGGCGCTATTTGGCAAATAACTACCGCAGGGATATGCGTTCAGCGCCCGGCAAGGCTGGCGAAGCCATAGCGTCGTCCACGAAAAGGGAGATGCGTCTTGGAGCAATCATTCGGCCTTTCCGACAGGCGCAGCCTGATCGCGGCCCTGGCGCTGCTGCCGCTGGCGGCCTGTGCGACGCCCATGGGGCGCTATACCGTTGAGGACGCGGTGCGTCGGCTGCTGACATTGTCGAGTGAGCGGGCCTTCGCCCGGCTGACCGAACCGGGCGGTTTCTACGATGATCAACTGACACGGATCGCGCCGCCCGACCTGGGCGGCGGGAAGGGCGGCGCCGTGCTGTCCGCGCTGCTGCGCACCAACGCCGTGCGGAACCGGGTGGCGATGGCGCTCAATGACGTGGCGGTGGATCTTGCCGACAATGCCGCGCCGATCGTGATGAATGCGGTGCAGCGCATGACGCTGGCCGATGCGGTGTCGGTGCTGCGCGGCGGGCCGACCGCGGCGACCGATCTGCTGGCGCGGGAAGCGCGCGGATCGGTGGTCGAGGCGCTGCTGCCCGGTGCGTCGCGGGCGCTGCGGTCGGATATGTTCGAAATGCTGTCGGCCGCCCTGTCCGCCAGCGGCGGCAAGGATTATGCGGCGATGGCCGACAATGTGTCGGGCCAGATCGGCGATGCCATCTTCCGCGCGATCGGGCGGGAGGAGGCGGAAATTCGACGCGATCCGCGCGCCACCGGCGATCCGATCCTGATGGCGCTGCTCGGTTAGGCCTTGATTTCAACGCCGGAGCGTGGTGTCGCAGATCCATGGAACAAAAATTTCCCGGTGTCGCCGGCATCCCCTGGGATCAGCCCGCGACCATGATCGACCTGGATGGAAAGCCGCCACTGATCGGCACGATCCGCGACTGCGCCGTCCATTTCGGCCTCTACAAGCCTCATGCCAAGGCGCAGGCCCGCATATTGCTGACCCAGCCCGTCCATCGGGAAGGACGCAAGACGCGCACCTGGCTGCTGGAGCCGGAAGAAATCGACGCATTGACGGAGCGGCTGAAGCGCGAGACGAACTGAGAAAATATATCTTTCGCCGTCCCTGCGGAGACGACAAGCTCATGCCGGAACGATGGCCTCCATTTCCGCGACCAGCCTGGCCAGCCGCTGCGCACTCAACTCATCCAGCGGCGCGAACAGCAGCAGGCGCTGGCCCGGCGCTTCCTCGATTGCATAGCTGGTGTGGCGGAACATGATTTCGCCGACGCCCGGCATGTCGGCGATATTCGTGTCCTCGAAATGCGCCATGATTTCCGATTCCTGCCAGTAGCGGCGGAAAAATTCGGACTGTTCCATCATGTCGGCGATGATGCCGTCGAACACCTCGGGCTGGGCGGTGCGGCTATAGTCCCATTTGAAGCGGGCGATCAGGCGGCGGCACATATCCTGAAACTTGTCCGGGTCGGCGCGATAGCGCGGGTTGAGCATCAGGATGCGGAAGAGGTTGCGGTCCTCGCGGGGTAGTTGGCCGTAATCGCGGAAGGCATGGGCGACGAGGCGGTTCCAGCCGATCACCGTCCAGTCCTCCACCATCACCAGCGCCGGAATGGAGAGGCTGTCCATCAGATGCTGGGTGCCCGCATGGATGGTTTCGTCGGGGCGACGCGCCAGCGGCGGCGGGCGATGCTGGGCGAGGGCGAAGAGAAATTCGCGTTCATTGGCGCTGAGGCGCAGGGTGTGGCTCAGGCGCTCCAGCATCGGCGCGGAAAGCTGCACCTCCCGTCCTTGCTCGAACCAGGTATACCAGGTGACGCTCATCCCCGCGAGCGTCGCCACTTCCTCGCGCCGCAGGCCGCGGGTGCGGCGGCGCTCGCCCGCCGGCAGGCCGACTTCGGACGGCGCCAGCTTGGCGCGAGCGGCTTTCAGGAACCGCGACAATTCTTCCCTTTGTGCCATGCCTTATCCAGTTACTCGCAATAATGGGACATCCAGCGGCCTTCTTGCGGGCCTTCTCCTCTGCAAGACCCTGGGGCCTGCGGTCGGCAGCATAGCCGACAGTGAACAGGAGAGGTAGATTGGCTGGCAAGCTATTTGTGACCTGCGCGGTGACGGGAAGTTCACCGATGCCGGCGCATCCGAATTTTCCCTTTCGCCCGGACCATGTCGCCGGGGAGGCGCTGGCGGCGGCGGAGGCCGGGGCGTCGATCATCCACGTCCATGTGCGCGACCGCGAGACGGGCGACCCGTCGCAGGCGCTGGAAGATTATCGGGAGGTGGTCGGGCTGATCCGTGCGAAGAATGAAGAGGTGATCCTGAACGTCACCACCGGGCCGGGTTGCACCTGGATGCAGGGGGAGGATGATCCGGCGGTATGCGGCCCAGGCACATTGATGTTCACGGCGGAGCGGCGGCTGGAGCATATCCTCGACCTCAAGCCCGATATGTGCACGCTCGATATCTGCACGATGCAGCTGTGGGGCGGGGTGGCGATCAATCTCGATCCTATGATCACCAAAATGGGGCACATGATCCAGGATGCGGGCGTGCTGCCGGAGATCGAATGTTTCGAGGCGGGTGATTTCGTCTTTGCCGACGATCTGATGGCGAAGGGCGCGATCCCGAAAAATGTCCCCTTCACCTTCGTCCTGGGGACCAAATATGGCTTGCCGGCGACGCCCGAGGCGATGCTCTATGCCAGGAACCAGATTCCGCGCGGAACCCAGTTCACGGGCTTTGGCGTCAGCAAGCATAGTTTCCCGATGGCGGCGCAGTCGGCTCTGCTGGGCGGCAATATCCGCGTCGGGTTCGAGGACACAATCTATCTGCGGCGCGGCCGGATGGCGGCCGACAATGCGGAGATGGTGCGCTGGGGCGTCGAACTGATCGAGCGGATCGGCGGCGACGTGGCGAGCGCGGGCGAGACACGGGCCATGCTGGGCCTGAAGCAATAAGGAGAGGACAGGATGACACAGGCAGCAAAAGCGCCGATGATCGATGTGCGGGGCAGGACCGCCTTCATCACCGGGGGCGCGAACGGGATCGGGCTGGGCATCGCGCGCGCGCTGGTGCGGGCGGGCGCCAATATCGTGATCGCCGATATTCGCGAAGAGGCTCTGGCGCAGGCGAAGGCCGATCTCGATGCCGATGCGCAGGTGGAGACGATGCAGCTGGACGTCACCGACCGCGCCGGCTTCGCCCGCGCCGCTGACGCGGCGGAGGCGCGGTTCGGGAAGATCCACATGCTGATCGGCAATGCCGGCATTGGCGTGATGGGGCCGGTGCTCGATGCGCGCTATAATGATTGGGACTGGGGCATGGGCGTCAATCTGGGCGGCGTCATCAATGGCCTCGTCACGATCCTGCCGCGCATCAAGGCGCATGGCGAGGGCGGGCAGATCGTCACCACATCCTCGCAATCAGCGCTGATCCCGGTCAGCTATTCGGCCATCTATACGGCGGCCAAGGCTGCGATCCTGGGCATTTCCGAGGCGATCCGGGGCGAACTGGCGGCGGAGAATATCGGCGTGTCGGCCTTCCTGCCGGGACCGGTGCAGAGCCATATCGCCCATAGCGGCGAATTGCGCCCTGCCGGATATCGGAAAGACAGCGGCTATCGGCAGCGCGAGGAGGATCTGGAGAAGCGGCCGGTCTCGCCGCTCTGGATGAGCGCGGACGAGGTGGGCGAGCGGGTGCTGGCCGGCATTCGCGACAACGACCTGTACATATTGACGCATCCCGAATTCGCGGAGGGAATGCGCACGCGCTTCGACGCGATCCTGGCGTCGATGCCCGATGAGGCGATCAATCAGGATCGGGCAAAGGAAATCGGCTTCCTGCTCTCCAATCCGGCGTTCGATGACCAGCTTGCCCGGCGGCAGGGAAAGGAGATGGCGGCATGACGCAGGTCGCGGGGCGCACCGCCTTCATCACCGGAGGCGGATCGGGCGTGGCGCTGGGGCAGGCGAAGGTCTTCGCGGAGGCCGGGTGCAGGGTCGCGATCGCCGACATCAGGCAAGACCATCTGGACGAGGCGATGGCCTGGTTCGACGGGCGCGGCCATGCGGTGATGGCGGTCAAGCTGGATATCACCGATCGTGCGGCCTACGCCCGCGTGGCGGATGAGGTTGAGGCGACGCTGGGGCCGGTCGAACTGCTGTTCAACACTGCGGGCGTCTCGATCTTCGGGCCGCTTCAGAACGCCACCTATGATGACTGGGACTGGCAACTGGATGTGAATCTGCGCGGCGTGATCAACGGCATCCAGACCTTCGTGCCGCGCATGATCGCGCGGGGCAATGGCGGGCATATTGTCAACACCGCGTCCATGTCGGCCTTTGTCGCGCTCAAGGGAACGGGCATTTATTGCACGTCGAAGATGGCGATCCGGGGGCTGTCGGAATGTCTGGCGCTAGATCTTGCCGATCATGGCATCGGCGTGTCGATGCTCTGCCCCGGCGCGGTCAACACCAACATCCATGAGGCGGTGCTGACGCGGCCGGCGCATCTCCAGAATACCGGCTATTATGGCGCTGACCCCAATGTCATGGCGCATCTGAAGCAGGTGATCGCGATCGGGATGGAGCCCGAAGTGCTTGCCCGATATGTGCTGAAAGGCGTGAAGGCGGACCAGCTCTATATCCTGCCCTATCCCGAATTTCGCGGCACGCTGGAGGAGATTCATGGGCGAGTCATGGGCGCGCTGGCGAAGCCCGAGGATGATCCCGACTATGAGAAGCGCGTCGCCCATGGCGTGCCAGGGGGCGAAAAGCGCGAGAAGCTCGAAGTCTGAAGGAAATGTCTCCGGCTGGCCATGTCGTGCGGACCTGTCGACCCGAGGTCGGGGGTGATGGCGCCCGCGTTCCGCTCCGTCGGTGAACCTGTCGGCCTGCCGCAACCTTGTCCTTCCGCTCTTGGCTTGCCTGCGTCGATGTGGGAGAGGCGGTCGGGGTCGCAGAAGAGAAATGCCGGAAGACAAAGTTATGCGCTTGCCGATCAACAGGATGCCGCGCCGCGCTGCCCGTTGCGGACCCGCC
This sequence comes from Sphingobium sp. WR1, assembly GCF_059693745.1. NCBI lineage: Bacteria > Pseudomonadati > Pseudomonadota > Alphaproteobacteria > Sphingomonadales > Sphingobiaceae > Sphingobium > Sphingobium sp. WR1. The sequence continues at coordinate 53,468 of NZ_JCATID010000028.1, forward strand.
TTGCTGCTCGCATTGCTGGCGCCTGCATCGCTCTGTGCGGCCGATCCCGCACCCTTCGAGCTGTCCGGCCCGTCGCTGCGGATCATGGTGATGCGGGGTATGCAAAGCCTGCCCATCGCGCAGGTGCCGAGCCTGTCAGAAGGCGATAGGCTGTCGATCGAGGCCGACCTTCCCGCCGATCAGGGCGCGCGCTTCATCCTCGTGTCGGCCTTTCTGCGCGGCGCGACCAATCCGCCGCCCAAGGATTGGATCAGCTTTGCCGAAACATGGAAGAAGAAGGACAAGGACAGGGCGCTGACTCTGACCGTGCCCAAGGGCGCGCGGCAAATGGTGCTGTTCCTGGTGCCCGATACCGGCGGGGCGGAAGGCACGCTGACGGACGCGGTACGCGGCAAGCCCGGCGAGTTCGTGCGGGCGACGCAGGATCTCAACCAGGCCTCGCTCGATCGGTCGCGGCTCGACGCCTTCATGGCGGCGATCCGCGCGCAGGAAAATACGCATCCTGAATTTCTGCGCGGCGTCGCGCCGACGCTGGCGCGCAGCCTGTCGATGAAACTCAACGAGGAATGCCTGTCCAAGGTGGTCGAATTGCAGGCGTCCTGTCTGCTCGATAATCGGGATTCGCTGGTGCTGGCCGATGTGCACAGCAGTTCGATGGCCGAGACGCTGACCGGCGCGCCCACCGATCTGGCGCTGCAATTGAGCGCCACGCGGGAGGCGGGCTATGGCTATTACAGCGCCTATATCGGCGTGGTGCGCGACGTGGCGAAGATTTTCGGCGCGTTCAGCAACCCGGAATTCGACTATCTGCCGACGCTAAGCGTGCGCAAGGCGGAAGGGATCGGCTTGCTGCTCAATGCCGCGCCCTCCTTTCAGAAGCCCAAGTCCGTGATGGTGGTCGCGATGCCCGCCATAGAAGCAGACAGCCCGCCGCGCCTGCGCAATGCGGCCGAGGCGCCGATCTGCGCCGTCGGCGGCGGCACGTTGCTGCCGGTTGAGGGCGCGCCGCTCATTTATTCGACCGCCTATGCCCGCGATATGAAACTGGCCTTGCAAGCGTCTTCGGGCGAGACGGTGGACCTGCCCGTGACGGCGCGAGCCGACCGAGGCGGATATGTCCTGCCCAGTAGCGCCGATCTGCCCGTCGCGTTCAAGGGGGCAGCGCAGGGGCATCTTCATGGCTATTGGGGTTTCGACCGGTTCGAGGGGCCGGATTTCACGCTGCAATTGCCCGATGACCATGGCTGGAAGGTGGAGGGGGAAGCGCCGGCCCTGGTCGTGGGCCGCGACAATGCCCTGCTGCTGAAGGGCAGCGCGCCGGCCTGCGTCGAAAGCGTGACGATCCGTCAGGGGGACGGACCGGCCCAGTCGATCGGCTGGAAAGTGCAGGGGCGGGATGGGCTGGCGCTCACCCTGCCGCTGACGGACCGAAAGCCGGGGATGCTTGATATCGCGGTAAAATATCGCGGCGTCGCCCAGGCGTCGACTGTCGCGCTGCGGAGCTATGCGCAGGCGAGCCGGCTGGATGATCTGCTGATCCATGCGGGGGACAGGGACGCGCTGTTGTCGGGGCAAAGGCTTGATCAGGTCGAGAGCGTCGACATTGCCGGACTTGTGCTTCGCCCCGATGGCCTGACGCGCGACGGCGCCGTGGACCGGCTGAGACTGAGGGCGCAGGGCGAGGGCGGCGTGCCTGAACAGGGAGGGGATGTGAGCGCGCGGGTAAAGCTGCGCGACGGGCGGACGGTCAATCTGGCGGTGACGGTGGCTGCGCCCCGACCACAGGTCGCCCTGCTGAGCAAGAGCGTCACGCCTGGACCGCCCGCCGCGAAGGTGCTGTCGCTGACGGGCGACGATCTGCTGCCTGACAATGGGCAACTGGTATTTTCCGTGCAGTCCAAAGGTGCGACGCGCTTGACCCCGGCCGACGCGATCGAGGTCGCCCCCGCCGATGGCGACAGTCCTTCCGTCCGTCTGACGGCCGCCAATGGGCTGCGGCTTGAAGGGCCGCAGGTGATGGTGGCCCGATTCGACCCCAAGGCGATGGCGCCGTCGCTTTTTGGTCCTCTGCGCTTTCGTCTGCTGCGGGATAATGCGGCGAGCGATTGGCAGCCGCTGGTTACGCTGGCGCGATTGCCGCAGATCGAGGCAGTGGCGTGCGAGGACAAGGCGGAGGGATGCACCATCCGCGGCCGCGACCTGTTCCTGATCGATGCGGTCGGAGCGACTCCGGCCTTCGATCAGGTGGCGGAGGTGGCGCATGGCTATACCGGTTCCGCGCTCAAGGCGCCGGCGCCGCAGGACGGGAAGCTCTATCTGCGGTTGCGTGATGCGCCGGGCAGCGTGGTAATCCTGCCGGCAGTGTGACCGGATTATCCATGCTGATCAGGGCGATGTTTCGACATTTCCCGCCTTTGTCGACCGATATGGGGCTTTGGAGCGGTCCGCCAATGTGATCGATCGTCCAATTATTCGGTTGGTCCCGCCATGGGCCGCGGCAGGGTGATCCGGCATGATCCTCCCCTATTTCGCATATGCCGGAGAGGATCATCATGAAGACCCAGGTCGCTATTGTCGGTGCAGGCCCGGCCGGGCTGTTGCTCGGCCATTTGTTGCGGGCTGAGGGCATCGGAACCGTCATCGTCGAACGGGCCTCGTCCGATTATGTGCTGGGACGTATTCGCGCCGGCGTGCTGGAGCGGACGACCACGGACCTCATGGACCGGCTTGGCCTGGGCGCGCGTATGTATGGCGAGGGTTTGCCCCATGATGGTTTTTACCTCGCCGATGGCGAACGGCTGATCCGTATCGATATCGCGGCGCTGACCGGCAAGCAGGTCATGGTCTATGGTCAGACCGAGGTGACGCGCGACTTGATGGCGGCAGCGCCTGAGCGCGGGCTAGAGATCATCTACGAGGCGGCGGAGGTGGCGCTGCACGATGTCGACAGTGATGCCCCCTATGTCACCTACAGCAAGGATGGGGCCATCCATCGGATCGATGCGGAATTTTTGTGCGGGTGCGACGGCTTTCATGGCCCCTCGCGCAAGGCGATTCCGGCGTCGGTCGCCACCGCCTATGAAAAAATCTATCCGTTCGGCTGGCTCGGCATCCTGGCGGATGTGCCGCCCTGCAACCATGAACTCATCTACGCCAATCATGCGCGCGGCTTTGCGCTGGCATCGATGCGGTCAGAAACGCGCAGCCGCTATTATATCCAGGTTCCTCTGGACGAGAAGGTCGAGGATTGGCCGGATGATCGGCTGTGGGACGAACTGGCGACCCGTCTTGGGCCGGAGGCGGCGGCGCATATGGTGCGCGGCCCCGCGCTGGAGAAATCGATCGCACCGCTTCGATCCTTCGTGTTCGAGCCGATGCGCCATGGCCGGCTGATGCTTGCGGGGGACAGCGCGCATATCGTGCCCCCGACAGGCGCCAAGGGTCTGAACCTCGCCGCATCCGATGTCCATTATCTCTCCGAAGCGTTGATCGGCCATTTCAAGCGGCAGGACCGGAACGCGATTGCAGCCTATTCGGACAAGGCGTTGGCGCGCGTTTGGAAAGCGGAGCGCTTTTCATGGCAACTCACCAAGTTGATGCATCGTTTTCCAGACAGCGATGCGTTCGATCGGCGTATGCAGATGGCTGATCTCGACTATATCGCATCGTCGATCGCCGCGCAGACGACGATCGCCGAAAATTACGTGGGATTGCCGCTGTAGCGGTTCCCCGTCGATCGCTATGCTGCTTCTCTGATCGCGCGCTTTGGCGCGGACTGTGCAATATAGGGAGGGCGCAGCGGAGCAAATCCGTTTGCGTCCTTTTTGCCGGGCGGTCCCGGATTTCCCGGTGTGGCGGCACGGATTTTGTGTGTTGTGCAGAAATATCGATGCCCGTGCAATTTTCCGATTGACCGACTCGATTGTGGCTTCTAGATGGCATCCACCGACGCGGTGAGCGCCCCTGGTTCT